>NZ_CATWFF010000045.1 GCF_958350005.1 uncultured Megasphaera sp.
AAGCCCTTACGCGGAACGGTCAGAAGGGCCATCGCATCCCGACCTGGGGTATACGCCGCCTGAGCCTGAGACATACGGTATCACAGGGAGTCCATAGGCCGTCTGGCCGGCCTGCAGGCAGACAAGCAGCTGATTCGTAATGCTTCCTGACATTCCGGGCAGAGAGACAGGGTAGATTCTGCTGCAGACGGACAACGGCCTGTGGGCGACCGGCCTGATGGGCAGAGAATGTCACCGGACTCTCGCTTCCCGGCCCCCTGACAGATGTGAGAAGACTACGGTCTGCTGACGGCGCCCTTCTCCTTCTCCCCCTCTTTTTCTCCTTCTTCTTCTCTTTCTCTATGCTGATGACGTCATCTATGATGTTTGACCGGAAATGGCTTGATACTCAGGGTAGGCGGTCCCTGTATTTCGCCAAAAAAAAACAGACCTCCCAATTGTTAAACAGTTAGTCTAACAATCAGGAGGTCCGTTCACCTTTTATAACGCTGTATTATGTTCGAGTTAATCTGTAAATCAGAGCATTGCAGATAGCGGCGGCAATATTACTGCCCCCTTTGCGGCCTTTTGCCACGATGTAGGGAATGCCGGAATGCATGATTACTTCTTTGGCATGGACGACATTGACGAAGCCTACAGGGACGCCAATAATCAGTTCTGGTTTCATCTGGCCGCTACAGATGAGTTCATCCAGACGCAGCAGTGCCGTAGGCGCATTGCCGACAGCGACAATAACCGGTCCTGACAGGCGGCTGGCCTTGTCCATG
The DNA here is from genome assembly GCF_958350005.1 of uncultured Megasphaera sp. Lineage (GTDB taxonomy): Bacteria > Bacillota > Negativicutes > Veillonellales > Megasphaeraceae > Megasphaera. Next base: position 768 of record NZ_CATWFF010000045.1, read on the forward strand.
CAGGCTACGGCCCGGGTTGTCCCGTCGGCTTTCGCCTGCGCTGCGACATCGCTGTCCGCCATAAAGCAGGCTTTATGACAGCCCAGTTTATCCAGCCCGTTCTGACTGATTCCCATATAGGCCATATTCGTATCGGTCACGATGGTACACCTATGGCGCAGAGCCTGGAGCCCCTGTTCGACGGCATCGGTGCTGAACCGCAGGGTGCGGGCATAGTCAAAATCGGCACTGGTGTGGATAACCCGCTTGATAATATCCTTTGTATCGTCATCCAGCCGGATTTCTCCCAGCTCTTCTTCAATAATTTCCATGCTGCGCCGTTCAATGTCGGCAGGCAGCACATGTTCCATTTTCATGGTCTTCTTCCTTTCTGTAGGCCCTGCAGGCCTGTACAAACCGGGCGGCCCAGTGCGGATTGCCCCAAAAATGCCAGTGCGGATATCCGGCCACGAGCCGGTCCGTACTGTATATACACGGCCAGTGCCGCGGCCCGGATGCTTTCTGAGCCATAAAGGCCTGGCCATTGTTCGTACTGTCGCTGTAGTGAAATTCATGGCCATGAATCTGTTCGCCTGCCTGACAGAGCATGGTATCTTCCTGAGCCGTCAGCGTGACGTAGCCAAACCGCTGGAGCCGCCTAGTCATATGGGACTGGCCGGGAATGGCTCCAACCCAGGGAACCTTGTCGCCAGTACTGTCGCAAAAGCCTTCCTGCAAATACATGAAGCCGCCGCATTCGGCAATGCACGGCAGGCGGCGCGCCAGGGCCTGGCGGATACTCTGCCCCATGGCCGTGTTTTCAGACAGCTTCCGGGCATACAGCTCCGGATAGCCGCCGCCCAGATAGAGGCCGTCACAAGGAGGCAGGCACGAATCCCGGAGGGGACTGAAAAAGACGAGTTCTGCACCAAGTTGTTTCAGCAGGTCCAGGCTGTCGGCATAATAAAAGCAGAAGGCTTCGTCCTGAGCCACGGCGATGCGGGCCGGCCCGACAGGATGAATGGGAATGGGTTCATACGACAGGGGAAGAGCGGCTCCGGCAAGGTGCAGCATCTCCTGTATCTCCAGGGACCTTTCAGCGGCGGCGGCCAGATCGGCCATCTGGTCCTGCAGGGCCGTCAGTTCTCCGGCTGTGACCAGTCCCAAATGGCGGCTGGGAACGGCCCATTCTTTCTTCTCCGGCAAATATCCCAGGGCCGGAAGGCCCGTTTCTGCTTCCCAGCGGTCTTTAAAATACGCATATACCATGGGGCTGACGCGATTGACGATGAACCCGGTAATGCCGCTGTCCCGACGGAACCGGGCCAGTCCCTGAATCTGGGCGGCCAGAGATATGCCGACACCCTTGCCGTCTGCGACGAGAATAACCGGCGTATCCGTGGCCTTGGCCAGTTCATAGGCGCTTCCTTCCATTCCCGTGCCAATGCCGTCATAATAGCCCATGGCCCCTTCCAGGACGGCAAGAGACGCCTGCCCAGCCCCTTGGGCCAGGAGATAGCGGGCCTTGTTCCGCCCTTCTTCTCCGCCGCCCAGGAGGAACAGATCCAGATTGCGCGACGGCGTATGAAGGACACGGCGGTGAAACATGGGATCAATATAATCGGGGCCGCTCTTAAAGGCCGCCGCCTGTACGTGGTGACGCCGCAGCACACCCAGGAGGGCGCACATGACCGTCGTCTTGCCGCCGCCGCTGGACGGAGCGGCGATCATGATGCGCGGCAGTGATACGTCGGTCATTGCGGCGCTCCTTCCGGCTGCGGGAAGGCATAGAGGACATAGACCGGATTGCGGGCCATCATCATATGGGACGAGCCGACGCGGCGGCTTACGGCGGCCTGTATCTGCCGTATATCCAGACCATACTGCGGGCGGGATGCGTAGTAGGCCGTGACGGCAGCCAGCGTTTCCACCGTAATGGCCGTCATGACGATGCGGCAGGCCTGATTTTTGGCATACAGCCTATCCAGTATGGCCGCCATATGGCCTTTGGTTCCGCCAATAAAAGCAATATCGGCAGGCGGCGTGTCAGCCATCGTCTGGGGCGCCCTGCCGGGAACGATGGTCATATGGTGCAGACCGAAGCGGAGACGGTTCTGTTCCAGCAGTGCCAGGGCCTTCGTATCGGCTTCAAAGGACCATACCTGGCCAAAGGGAACCTGCAGGGCCAGCTCTATGGAACAGGAGCCCGTGCCGGCGCCGACATCATAGACGACATCGGCCGGAGACGGCTGCAGCAGGGAAATAGCAAGACTGCGAATTTCCCGCTTGGTCATGGGCGCATCGCCGCGGAGGAAGGCCTCGTCGGGAAGGCCGTGAACAGGCGTGGTGATGGGCCTTGCCCCTTCGTTTTCAATCAGCATGACCGATAAGCTGTCAAAATGCTGTTCTGCCAGTTCGGCTGCCGTACCGATGCGGATTTCTTCATCACCATAGGACAGGTTGCTGCCGGCATAGACGCGGACCTTGTCCAGCCCGGCCTGACAGAGCTCCTGACACAGCACATCCACCGTATCGCTGCCGCCAGTCAGGCAAAATACCTTGCTGTGGCTGTATACGGCAGACACGAGAGAAGCCTTGCGGCCATGGCGGCTCAGGCAGTACGCATCCTGCCAGGCCATGCCCAGTCTGGCTGCAAAGTAGGTCAGACTGCTCAGGCCGGCACAGCGGGTCACAGTACACCTAGGCAGGTCGGACAGTCCCTGAGCGAGGCTGAAAAATCCCGTATCGCCAGATACGAGAATGGCAGCAGGCCCCTGGTCATCCGAAAGGCCGGCCAGAATCTGCCGGATCGCTGCCGGGCTGTGGGTCTGATAGGTCTGCTTCCCGTCCTGCGCAAAGGACGCAAGCATTCGCTTTTCCCCGATCAGGACCGGGCAGGCGCGAATCACCCTGCGGGCCTCACAGGTCAGCAGCTCCGGATTTCCCGGGCCAATGCCGACGATATATACATCCACTTCTTACTCCTCCTTTGCCATAGCAGCGATGCGGCCCTTCATGGCGTCCAGACTGATGCCCTGTTCCTGAGGCCGCTGAATGACCAGAAGCATGGCACCGGCCTCTTTGGCAGCGGCCGCTTTTTCCGGAAAGCCGCCGGCTTTGCCTGAATCTTTCGTCACCACGCAGGCAGCCTGTACCTGCTGAAACATGGCGGCATTCAAGGCCTCGGAAAACGGGCCTTGCATACAAATAATATGAGACGGCGCATAGCCCAGTTCCAGGGCCTGCGTCAGGGACCGGCCAAAGGGCAGAATGCGGATATACAGGCGCTTTGCATAGTCCGGCACGTGGGTAAAGTCTTCCAGATGATGACTGCCTGTGGTCAGAAAAATATTTCCCTCCATCTGGCTCAGGAGCTCTACGGCTTCAGCAAAGGAATGGACGAATACGGCTCCGTCCCTGTCTCCCTGGGAAGGACGGACGACGCGGCTGTACGGAACGGCCTGGTCTGCACAGGCCTGCTGCAGGCACTGGGTCACGTCCACTGCATAGGGATGAGTCGCATCAATGACCAGAGACGGCTGCAGAGACTGGAGAAACTGTTCCATTCCCTGCTGATCCATAGGCCGGGCCAGGACGGTCAGCGATGGCTGCGGCGGCAGAAGAGACGCACCGTAAGCCGTGGCTACCGTAACATACGTGGGAATCCCCAGGGAACTGGCATACAGAGCCAGCTCCCGCCCTTCTGTCGTACCGCCGGCAATCCACACCGGCCGGCTCACAGCGAATATCCCCGGGACGTCACCATGTGGCCGTCAATGACTTTGGTCTGACTGTTGCCGATAATGACGGTGGAAAACATATCGAGCTTCTTCGTCCGCAGCTGTCCCAGCGTCAGGACTTCTGACGATTCGCCAGCACGGCCAATGTTTCGCACAATGCCGGCCGGCGTATGGGACGGCTGGTGGCGCAGAATAATATTGCAGGCCTTTTCCAGATAATCGGCCCGCTTCCGGCTGGCCGGATTATACAGGCAAATGACAAAATCTCCGGCAGCGGCGCAGTCCAGGCGATTTTCAATGGTTTCCCACGGCGTAAGCAGGTCGCTGAGGGAAATGAGGCAAAAATCGCCGACCAGAGGCGCTCCTAGAAGAGCTGCGCCGGAGCAGGCGGCTGTCACGCCGGGAACGACCTGAATATTCACATCGTCACAGCCGGCAGCGACTTCGTACATGACGCCGGCCATGCCGTATACGCCGGCATCGCCGCTGGATACGAGGGCTACATCCTGCCCTTTTCTCGCTTCTTCCAGGGCCAGCTGGCACCGCTCTACTTCCCGGGTCATGCCTGTATCCATGTACGTGGCCTGAGGAAATTCGTCCTGAATGAGCCGGATATAGGTAGTATAGCCAATAATGGAGCGGCACTGTTCCAGTACGTGCCGCGCTTCTGCAGTCATGCCGGACACATGGCCCGGGCCAATGCCGACTACGTAAATCGTCGCCTTCATAATAGTCACTCCTTACGTATCAAAATAAACGGTATACGGCGCACAGGCTGCTGCTACCGTTACGCCGCTGCCGCCTTGTTTATGCAAAATAAGGGTTCCGCCGCTGGCAAGAACGGCAGCCCGTTCGCAGACATTATCAGTGCCCACGGTCTGGGCGACAAAGGAAGAGGCCGTAAACGAGCCGGGAAGGGCCTGCAGCTGGCAGGCAGAGAAAAAGCGAATCGGCCAGTTTCGCTGCCGGGCAAAGGAAAGGAGCCCTTCTTCATGGGCTTTCCGGTCCACAGACGCAATGGCGGCGACGGCCTGTACGGACAGATTGGCTTCTGCCAGGGCCCTTTCCACATGATGGGCTATGGCCTCTTCCGAAACGCCGCGGCGGCAGCCAATGCCCAGATAGACCACTGCCGGCCAGGCCAGGACGGCGCGGGAAAAATGCCGGTCCTTCTCCCGAACGGTTACGACCAGCCCCGTCTTTCCCTGTTCTTCCCGGCACAGCCCCCCGGGCAGGGGGCCGGCTATGGGGAAATCGCTGTATATACCGGCTGTCCCCTCTTCCAGCATGGCCGCCGCAAAAGCCTTGGCATCAGCCAGAGAAGACAAGGCCAGATGGTGACGGGCAGCCCACTCATCGACAGCAAACAGGCCGTTTACGTCTGTCGCCGTCGTGAGGACGGCCTGACCGCCCAGAGCAGCAGCCAGCTGCCGGGCGATTCCATTGGCACCGCCAATATGGCCGGACAGGAGGGGAATGACAAAGCGGCCCTTTTCATCAGTAACGATGACAGCCGGATCGGTCTGTTTGCTGACCACACAGGGAGCAATGGAACGGACGGCAATGCCGGCGGCTCCGACGAACAGCAACAGCTGTTTCTGCCCAAAAGCCTGCCGCACTTCGTCCTGCAGCGACGGCGTCAGAGGGCGAATATCCTGTCCCTCACAGTACGCCGCCGGCGCTGCCATGTCGATGTGCCACTGCTTCTGCTGCAGGACCTGGCACAGCTTCCGGGCCAGTATCGTGCCGGCGCGGGTAAAGGAAAAAATAATGCCTTCCATGGCCTTACTCCGCTTCTGCCGGGTCCTCTTTCTGCACGGCCTGGCGATAGGCGTGAGAAAAGGAAGGATCGTAGAGGCGGCTTCGTTCATAGGCATGGGCCAGAAATTGGCCGACCAGAATCAGGGCAGTCTTGCTGATTCCCTTTTCTGCCGCCGTCTGAGCCAGCGTCCCAACCGTACAGTGGTATGCCTGCTCTTCCGGCCACGATGCTTTGTATACGATGGCTGCCGGCGTATCTGCCTGATAGCCGCCGGCCAGGAGTTCGTCCTGCAGCTGCGCCGTCAGGCTGGCGCTGAGAAAAATAACCATCGTCGCCCCATGAGCGGCATAGTCGGCAATACGCTGGCGCTGCGGCACAGGCGTGCGCCCTTCCATGCGGGTAATGATGACGGACTGGCTGACGCCGGGCAGTGTGTATTCGGCCTGCACCGCAGCAGCAGCGGCGCAGAAGGAGCTGACGCCGGGAACGATATCAAAGGCAATGCCCCGATCGGCGAGCTGATCCATCTGTTCGCGAATGGCCCCGTAAATGGACGGGTCCCCTGTATGGAGGCGGACCGTCGTCCTGCCGTCTTCTTCCATCTGCTCCATGACCTGCAGGACTTCTTCCAGCGTCATAGACGCACTGTTATATATGGCACAGTCTTGTTTTGCGTACTTCAGCAGTTCCGGATTGACCAGGGACCCGGCATAAATAATGCAGTCTGCCTGCTCCAGCAGCGTTTTGCCCCGCAAGGTAATCAAATCCGCTGCGCCCGGGCCGGCTCCGACAAAGTGAATCATTCTGTTTCCTCCTCTTTCCGTACCAGCAGAATCGAAAAATACGGCGAGTCTTCTGCCTCGGCAGCGTTGGGAAATACCTGTTCTTCCGGCAGGCCGCACCGCTCGATGAGAGACGTTGTATCCAGGACGCCGGCTTTCTGCAAATCCTCTTTCAGAGCGTCCAGCGACCCAGAGGGCTTCATAATCACGGCATTTCCCGGCTGCGACAGCAGTTCCAGCCGGTCCTTTCGATTGCCCGGAATAATCGTCAGGGGCTCATCCTGTTCGCACAGGGGCTGCTGCAGACGGGCTGCGGCGGCGCAGAAGCTGGGAACGCCGGGAATGATGGCCGTGTCATAGCCATGGCGGCGAACGAGGCGGTGAATATAAATGCTCGATGCATAGACCGTCGGGCAGCCCAGAGTAATGAGGGCTGCGTCCTGCCCGGCATTAAGATATTCTTCAATCGCTGCGGCGCCGCTGGCGTGCGCCTTTTCCAGGACAACTGCGCTGCGGGTCATGGGAAAGGAAATATCCACCATCGTCTTGGCCGATATATCAATGTCCTGCTCCTCCAGAGCAGCCAGCAAAATCTGCTTGGCCCTGCCGGCACTGCCGCCGCTTTTCGGCACGGCAATAACCGGGCAGCGCCGGATGCAGGCCAGTCCTTTCAGCGTCATCAGTTCCGGATCTCCCGGCCCGACGCCGACACAATATAAGGTTCCTGTCATAATAATTCACTCCTTTGTCTGTGCAGTGTGAGCAGCTCCTCGGCAGCGCCGGCATAGCCCAGCACGCCGTATACGTTGGAAAAAAGAAGGGCTCCCGTGCGCAGGGCGCCATGGACGCGCTGCTCCATATAGTACGCTATTTTCCGGCAGGCCAGAGCCATGACGGGCTCGAGCAGGCCTTCGTCCTGAATAATCCGCAGGGCTTCGTCGGTCGTCACGCTGTCGTATACAGCCTGTCCCACAGCCGGGGAAGCGCCGTGCAGCATGGCCGCCAGAGCCAGAAAGGATGTGCGGCCGTCGGCATAGCGGGAATGGGTATTCATAATTCCCTGGGCTACTTTTATCAGTTTGCCTGCGTGACCGATGAGCAGCAAGTCGGAAAAACCGCAGTATGCCCCATAATCCAGGGATTCGCCGACATAATTGCTGATAGTCACGCGCTTTTCGGTATCAATCTGAAGGACGTCCCGGCTGAAATCGACGCCGTAATTGCCGAAAAAGGCCAGGATATGCTTTTCTCCAGCAGCGCGACGGGAATCCATTTCCCTGTGAATCGTTTCGACCAGAGCCCGTTCGCTCATAGGCTCGACAATGCCGGTCGTCCCCAGGACAGACAGGCCGCCTTCAATGCCCAGCCGGGGATTAAAGGTTTTCCTGGCCAGCTCTTCCCCGCCGGGAATGGAAATCGTCACGGCAAAGCCGCCAGTATAGCCGCACTGCCTGGCTATGTCCTCTACTGCTGTGCGTATCATCTGCCGGGGCACGGGATTAATGGCCCACTCGCCGACCGGGCAGGACAGACCCGGTTTGGTTACGCGGCCAATGCCCGGGCCGCCGGCAATGACGATGCCGCCAGACGTAAGGGATACATGGGCTGCGACCTGCACGCCGTCGGTAATATCCGGGTCATCGCCGGCATCTTTGCGGACAGCACACCGTCCCTGCCGGGGAAAGCGCTGGCACGACACGATATCAATGGTAAGGACTTCACCTCGCGGCGTCTGAAGCTGTACAGCCGGCACGGCATCCTGCCCCAGCGCAAGGAGGGCCGCCGCTTTGGCCGCTGCAGCGGCACAGGAGCCGGTCGTATAGCCGCAGCGCAGTTTCTTTCCCTCTTTGATAGCATATAAGGTCATATTCCTGCTCCTACTCTATATCGATGGGAATAAGGGCATGCTGCCCGTCGGCAGTCGTCACCCGTTCCGTACGGACACCGAAGACCTGCTGTATCCGTTCCGGCGTCAGGACGTGCTGCGATGGGCCGGCACACACGATGCGCCCCTGATTCATGACGATGGACTGCTGCGTATACCGCAGAGCCTGGTTCATATCGTGGAGCACGATGACAATGGTCAGACCCAGTTTTTCATTAATATGCTGCAGCAGCTTCATCATGTGCAGCTGATGGCGAATATCGAGATACGTTGCCGGTTCATCGAGCAGCAGCACTGGCGAGCGCTGGGCCAGCAGCATAGCCAGCCAGGCCCGCTGCTGTTCGCCGCCGGAAAGGTGCTGCAGCAGTGTATCCCCTTCTTCTTCCAGATGGACTGCATGGAGAGCCTTGTCTATATATACGGCGTCTTCCCGCGAGGAAGGCCGGTACAGCGAACGGTACGGAAACCGCCCCAGCGCCGCCAGTTCCCGTACGGTCATATCTTCCGGCAGCGGATGCACCTGCGGAAGGACCGCTACATGGCGGGCCAGTTCTTTCCGGCCAAAGGAATGAATATCCCGGCCCAGAATGCGAACCGTCCCTGCCGATATGGGAATCATGCGGCTCAGCGTCTTCAGAAGGGTACTTTTGCCGCAGCCATTGGGGCCAACAATGGAAACCATACGGCCTGCCCCAATGGTCAGGGTGACATCGTGCAGGATTTCCCGCTTCTGCCGGACTACGGAAAGATGACATACTTCGATTGCCTCGCTCACGGCTACACTTCCCTTCGCAGCAAAAACAGGAAAAAGGGTGCCCCCAGAAAAGCCATAATCAGGCCGACAGGCAGTTCCACAGGGGCAAAGAGAAGACGCGCCACCGTATCGCTCAGGGTCACAATGGCTGCTCCCAGCAGGGCCGAGGCAGGTATGAGAAACCGGTAATCATGGCCAATGAGGAGGCGCGCCGTATGGGGCACAATGAGGCCGACAAAGCCCAGCAGGCCGGCGGCGCTGACGGCGCTGGCTGCCAGCAGGGCCGCCACAGCCGTAAGCAGGATGCGGACCTGTTCGACTGATACGCCTAGACCGCGGGCCATATCATCGCCCAGATGGAGCATATTGAGATACGGTGCGCCCAGGAGAGACAGAATAAGGCCCACAGCGGCATAGGGAGCCAGCAGGGTCACTTCCTGCCAGCTTACGGCAGCCAGGCCGCCCACCATCCACATGAGCGCGCCGTGAACGCGGTCGCTGTGAAAAATAAGAATGCCTGAAATACCGGCCCCCAGGAAGGCGGAGACGGCAACGCCGGCCAGAATAATGCGCACTGGCTTGATGCCGTTTTTCCAGGCCAGGACGTAAATCATCACGGCTGCCGCCATGGCTCCCAGAAAGGCAGCCGGCGCAATGAGGTAGGTCAGCGCCGGAAACAGTACCAGTACGAGAACACCGGTCAGACCGGCACCGGCAGAGATGCCGATAATATGGGGATCAGCCAGCGGGTTGCGCATAACGGCCTGCAAGATGGCGCCGGACAGGGCCAGATTGGCGCCCACCATGGCCCCAGTCAGGGCCCGGGGAAGGCGCAGATTCCATACGATCTGACTGGCTGCGCTGTGTTCCGGCTGCAGCAACAGCCGCACTACGCCTGCAGCGGAAATAGAGGCCGCTCCCTGTCCGACAGACAGCAGCAGGCCTGCTCCGGCCAGCAGCGCAAACAGGACGAGCATGGCCCATCGCCATGCCAGCCGGGAAATGGCCTGATTTCCTGAGCTCATCGAAATACCTCCGGATAGACCAGGACGGCCATATACGATACGGCCTTGGGAAAGTCCAGTCCCGGATTAAGGAGGAAATAATGTTCCGGCAGCACGTAGACCCGGCCCTGCTGCACAGCCCGCAGGCCGGCCCAGGCAGGATTTCCCTGTACATCCTGCCGAATCCGTTCTTCTACCTTTTCCGACGGCCCCATGGAAGTGAAGAAGATTACGTCCGGGTCCTGTTCGACAATGGCTTCCATGCTGTACGGAACTTTTTCCACATTCGGATCCGCCGGCTGGGCATTACTGGCAATATTATCCAGCTTCAGTATGGCTGCAATATTGCCGGCAATGCTGTTGGGCAGCTGGGCCGTAACGGAACTAGGCGTCGCATGGAGAATGACCGCCTTCGTATGCACCTTAGGAAGCTTACTCGTAATGGCGGCAATATCCTGGTCCATTTGGTCGATCTTCTGCTGAGCCAGGTCTTCTTTGCCGTAGATTTTGCCAAAGAACTCCATGTTCCGCTTCACTTCCTCATAGGTCTTGCTGCGCAGGGCAATGACGGGAATATGGTTCTGTTCCAGCTGGGGAATCAGCTTCTGATGCTGAATGGCACTGGCAATGACCAGATCGGGCTGGAGCTCCAGGATCTTTTCGACACTGACATTGTATACAGGCCCTACGTCGGGCACAGCCTGATACGATTCGGGAATGGTCATGTCTTCCGATTTGACCGTTGCCCGTCCCACCAGGGGGCCGTCGACGGCAGCGGCGAAATTGAGCAGTGACGTAGACAGGACGATGACGCGCTGCGGCTTTTGCGTCAGCGTCACTGTCCGTCCCGCATCATCGGTCATGGTTGCGTACACGCTGGCCGTCTGCTGCGGCTGGTCTGTTGCCGCCTGCCGGGGCCCGCAGCCGCTGACGGCCAGGCTCAGACAGACAGCGGCAACGGCAGTCAGGTGCCATAGATTTTTGGAAAGAATGTTTCGCATGGCCATAGTCAGCCTCCTTTATACTGCCACAGGCGAATTAAAAGCGATAGGTCGCGCCAGCCAGGAAGAACCGTCCTTCTGACGGATAATTGTGATACAGATCGTATCCTTCGTCCGTCAGGTTCTGGACCTGTCCGTACAAGGTCAGAGCGTCATTGACGGCATAGGTGACGCCGGCATCCCAGGTAACGTAGGAGCCGTGCATGAAGTAATCGTCATTGCGGCCTGGGCCGTAGTCTGCAATCCGGCCTGTTCCGGCATTGACCGTCACATTGGCCGTCCAGCGGCTGCGGTGGAAATTGACGGCGCCATGATAGCCATTGGGGCGGTTGTACGTTTCATCAAGATGCAGGCCCTTTCCGTCGCCTTCGTCGATTTTGGTCTGTGTATAGGAGTAGCCCAGTTCGTAATCCCAGGCATCGTTGATCCGTTTGTTCAGAGTCAGTTCAATGCCCCGCTTCTTTTCTTTATTGAGATTCTGCGCTTCCGTACTCCAGGCTCCGGGAAGATTGCGATTCCAGCGAATGGCGTCGGACAGGCTGCTGCGGAACAGGTTGACTGTTATTTCCGTCTTGGCATCAGGGCGATAGGACACGCCTACGTTCTGGGTATACCCTTCTTCAGGCCGCAAATCAGCATTGCCCTTAGAATGACGATCGGCATTTAAATAGTACAGATCGTATAACTTAGGAGCTGCAAAGACGCGGCTCCAGTTGGCATAGACGTTCCACTGGTCACTGGCAGCATAGTTCACAGCCAGACGAGGGGTTTTATGGAAGCCAAACTGGCTGTTGTCGTCAAGGCGCAGGCCTGGTGTAACAGACCATTTGCCAAAGGTCATGACGTCTTCTACGTAGGCAGCCCGGTTGGTGCGCTTCCGGTCCAGAATGTCAGCAGCTTCGTTCGTTCCCTGATCCATGGTCCATTCAGCACCGGCTGTCAGCAAATGGGCACTGCCGAGATGCCAGCTGTTTTCTGCCTGTACGCCCTGCGTGCGGGTAGAGAAATCATTGGTCCACAGTGTATGATTATATTCATTAAAGTAGCGGATATACCCGGGTGTATCACCGTCTTCACCGAAATGATAGGTTGCGCTGTACGTATTAATCAGCCGTTCCACCGGCTTGGCATTGACCTGATACGGCCACAGTGGTTTCTTTTTATCAGTCGTAACAATATCGGTTACATGGCCGTCCATGCCGGAATGGCTGGCATAGAAGGTCAGGGACTGGGCGTCAT
>NZ_CATWFF010000046.1 GCF_958350005.1 uncultured Megasphaera sp.
ATAAGCAGACAGAGCTAAATTTTAGATTATATCAAATGGAATAAAGTATGTAAATACTTTATTTTGCATTTTACAGGAGGTGTTTCGGAATGGACGGAGCAGAACGGTTTGCAGGATGCATGCTCGGCGGTGCTGCCGGCGATGCCCTCGGGTATTTGCTTGCTCCCCTGAGTTTGTACCGGATTCGTAAAAAATACGGACCCTATGGATTGCGGACAGTATTGAAACTGGAATCAAACGGCAAACAGGGCGTCATAGCCGACAATACACAGATGACGCTGTTTACTGCCGATGGCCTGCTGTGGGCCGACCATGACGGACTGACGCCTCAGGAAGGCCTGTATCGTTCGTATATGCGCTGGTACTATACGCAGACCGAACGGATTATTCAGCCTTTTCAGACGGCCTGGATGCATCGGCAGGCTCATGAAGAGCAGTATGACTACGACATGATGGCAGCAGCCTATCTGTTCTTCCGGCGGGGACCGGGCAAAGCCTGCCTCGTATCACTGGCGGCAGGCCATCCCTTTACGGCGGTCTGGCAGGCCAACCGGTGCCGGAGCAGCTCTGTTCTGCGCACGGCCCCGGCAGGGCTGCGGTATCAGGGCGATCCGGAAAAGGCTTTTGCCGTCGGCGAAGAAGCAGCTGTCCTTACTCATGGCAGCCCCAATGCGGCTATGGCTGCCGGTGCCCTCAGCGCCATGACGGCCCTGCTGGTACAGGGACAGGCCATGGAAACGGCGCTGAACGAAGTGGTGTCTCTGCTGCGCCGCCATGACGGCGGGGAAAAGCTGGCAGACAGCCTGCTGCAGACGGCTGGCGATGCCGTAAGCGGCGGCGATCCTGTTCAGGCCATGAAGCGCATCGGCCTGGGCTGGGATGCTGTAGAAGCCCTGCTCCTGTCCGTGTACTGCGTCATGCATGGGCAGACCCTGAAAGACGCCGTCATTCTGGCCTGCAATCAGGACGGCAACAGCGATGCCTGCGGCGCTGTAACGGGCAACCTGGCCGGTGCTCTGTACGGAGAACAGGCCGTTCCCCGCAGCTGGCTCAGCGGCCTGGACGGGGCGGCCATGGCCCGTCATCTGTCTCAGTGCCTGTATGAACGGTCTCTGGCGTAGCCCGCGTATTGACAGGGCGGCAATTCTACGTATAATGAATATACAGAACCATAAGTTGCAATAATTGTTGCAAAGAAGGGAACAGATTGCCGCTGCAGGGGGGATAGCATGATAGAATCAATTGATCGGGCATTAGCGGTTATGCAGCTGTTTTTACAGGAAGAAGAGCCGCTCAGCATTACGCAGATCAGCCGGAAACTGGGCCTTCATAAAAGTACGGTCAGCCGGACCATCGACACGCTGGAAGGACGGGATTTTGTCCGAAAAGATGAAGAAACGGGCAAATACTGGCTGGGCCTGCAGGTCTATTCCCTGGGAATGCTGTACCGGGAGAAGGAACCGCTCCAGAAGGTGGCCTATCCCTATGCCAAGGCCCTGGCCATGCAGTGCCGGGAAAGCGTTCACATGACGTCGCTCATTCAGACGGATGCGCCCTGCCCGCAGCATGTCATTCTGGAGAAGATCAAGTCGCCGCAGACCGTCGATATTGCGCCGCCTATCGGCTCCATTCGCCCCAGCCACTGCGCAGCTTCCGGCAAATGCCTGCTGGCTTATTCCCCAAAATACCGCGACCGCTATGTAGGCTGCAAGCTGCAGAAATTTACGGAATATACCATTACTGACTGGCAGGACCTGCTGCGGGAGCTGGAAGAAATTCGCCGCCGCGGCTATGCTGTGGAACGGGAAGAAGTCGAGCCGGGCATGGCCTGTGTGGCAGCGCCGATTTTTTCACACCATGAAATCCTGGCGGCTATCAGCGTTTCCTGCCCGCTGTCGCACATGACAGCAGAAACGGAATCCCAGATCATTCAGGCCGTACAGAAAACGGCTGCCGATATTACACAGGCCCTGCGCTGATATCCTGTTATGTATAGTGAACTATTTGCTATGCGATTTATGCTAAAATTGAATAAGTAATATGTATTTGACGGAATGGCGTTTTATGGTAAAATGAAGTGTGGACATATCCGTTTTTATAGTGTCTGTATGCTTTCATAAGAAAATCCCATTTATTTTTATGAAAGCGTACGGTGTGGGAGCGCATGGAAACAGTATGTCCGAGTTGAGGCGAAGAAAACAGGATGAACAGCATAACACAAACCAAGACGGAGTCGGCTTCAGTTGTCAGAAATCCGTACAAGACAAGGGACGGCGGCGCGACGGTAACTGTCTTTGTGCCGTATAATTGCCGCAATCACTGCCCATTTTGCATCAATAAAGAAGAATATAACGACATGACTGGTTTTTCTGCGGAAAAGATCTGCCGCAGCATTGCCAAAATGGACGCTATTACGCCATATTGTGACTTTGTATTTACCGGCGGCGAGCCCTTTGCCAACCTGGAATCGCTGCAGCACATGCTGGACCAGATACCGGAAACGCACAAGGTATATATCAATACGACCCTGCCGGTGTCGGAATTTCAGACGGAAGACGATATCGTAGCCTTTACAGAACGAAATCGCCATAAGATTACGTGCATCAACGTGTCGCGGCACATGCAGCACTATGTCGTCGAATCGAATGACCATCTGCTGAATCGTCTTGCCGTGCCGTTCCGCATTAACTGCGTCTTATATAAGAACTATCCGGCCCGGGAACTCGTGCCCTATCTGGAACGGTTCCATCAGATTCCCGGCGCGTCTATTCAGTTCCGTTTTGACTATACGGAAACGACGCCGGAAAACCTGTACGACGAAAGTCACGACGGAATTCTCCGCGATTTGAAGTACATTGCCCGCTATACCGGTCTGGATGGCTGCCGTATGCGCTGCGGATTCCATTTCGATTATAAAGGGATGGAACTGACCTATCACAAGACGCTGCCGTACAGCACCATTGTGGAAACGGATGCCCAGAGCGGCGTTACCTATGATATTTTGTATGATATTCTGATTAAGCAGAACGGCGATATTCATTCCGACTGGGATGGGACGCTGCTGGACGTCGACGCATACCGTCACGTCGTCTTTGAGCCCTATGATTTGAAATGGCTCCAGAAAGTACAGGCAGAAACGCCGTCTTCTTCCTATTTGCAGCGGGCCTGCGCCGTCATGTAAGCTCTAGTATAACCCTGGCACGTCTTCGGACGAGCCAGGGCTTTTTGCTGTACAGACAGTATTGCGTGTATGAAAAATATGATACAATATGAGTAGATTGTAATCTCGGAATACACAGGACAGGAGGAATGGCAGTGGCAGTAACGGTAGTATTTGGCAAAGGAAGCGGCGGAAAGACGCAGTATTGCTGTTCACAGATTGCAGCCTGGACGGCTCAGGGCGGCCGGGCGCTGCTCATCGTACCGGATCAGGCGTCGTATAATGCAGAACGGCAGCTGGCAGCTTCCATGCCGGGCCGCGGGTTTCGGGGCGTCCAGGTCGTCGGCTTTTCCCGTCTGGCCTACCGGGTCTTTCAGGAACGGGGCAAAGAACATGCGTCCCTGTCCGAGTTGTCCCGCCGTATTATGGTGCGGCGCATTTTGCGCCGCCATCAGGAGGAGCTGTCCGTCCTGCAGACTGCAGCCGGGCAGGATACGTTTGCTGCTTCAGCCAGTCGGTTTATTCTGGAATGCCGGTCTTTCTGCATTGGTCCGGAAGCGCTGCGGCAGGCGGCGCAGTCCCTGGGCGAGCAGACGCTGGCCAGGAAACTGCAGGATATGGCTGTGCTTTACGACGCATACGAGCAGTTTCTGCAGGACCATTTCGGCAGCGCCGATGACGTCATGACCTTGCTGGCCCGGGAAATCGGCTCCTATACGTTTCTCCAGGGTGCCCGCATCTGGGTAGATGGGTTTCAGTGGTTTACGCCGCAGCAGCTGGAAGTTCTGCGTCTTGCCGAAAAAGGGGCCCGTTCCATGACCATTACGCTGACCATGGATCCGGAACATTTGTCTGACCAGGCCCGGGAAACGGCGCTGTTTCACCGTCCCTATGAAGTATACCGCGATTTGCAGCACCTCTTTCCCCAGCTGGAAACGGTAACGGTCTCACCGCAGCCGGCAAAGGGAATCGCCCAGTTTGTAGCAGATTTTTTCCATGCTGTGCCCCAAAAGCGCACGGTGCCGGTCGAAGGCCTGTCCCTGTTGGAGTGCAGTACGCGGGAAGCTGAACTCGACGCCGCAGCCCGGCAGATTCTGGCCCTGTGCCGGCAGGGATACCGGTATCGGGATATGCTCATCCTGGTTCGCAGCGGCGATGTGTATCATCACGCAGCGGAACGGGTGTTTTCCCGCTATGGCATTCCCTTTTTCAGCGATTACCGCCGGCCCATGCTGTCCCATCCCGTAGCGGAAGCGGCGACGGCTCTGCTCGACGTCTTTCGCAGCCGCTGGTCCTATGATGCCATGTTCCGTCTGCTGAAATCCGATTTGTTTCCCATCAGCCGGGCTGATGCCGATGAGCTGGAAAATTACTGCCTGGCTTACGGTATTCAGGGCTATCACTGGCTCAGCGGCCAGGACTGGAACTATGGGCGAAATCCCTATCTCGAAGCCAGCCACAGCGTCGATGCCGGCGAAGAAGAGAAGCTCCGGAGAATCAATGCTATCCGGCAGGACGTGTGCCGCCGCCTGCTGCCGTTCTGGGAGGATGCACAGCACGACCATGCTCTGACAGAATGGTGCAGCCTTCTGTATCACTGGCTTGCAGCGCTGGAAACGCCGCAGACCCTGCGCCGCTGGAAAGAAGACGACGAAGAAGCTGGCGATTCGGAAGGCGCGAAAGAGCATGAACAGGTGTGGAAAGGGCTCCTTTCCTTCCTGGATGAAATCGTTCATCTCTGCGGTGACGATGTGGTGACGCTGGAAGAATTTTATACCATGCTGACTGATGGGCTCAAGGACCTGACGTTCAGCCTGATTCCGCCGACGCTGGATCACGTAACGCTGACAGCAGTGGACCGGGGCTATACGATGCGGGCCCGGGCCGTCTTTCTCTGCGGTGTCAATGACGGTATATTCCCGCAGCGATGCAGTGAAGAAGGTATTCTCAGCGATACGGAACGGCGCCGCCTGACTGCTCTGGGCGTCAAGCTGGGCCCAGGCGGGCGGTTCCGGTCGTTTCAGGAAAAATTCCTCTTCTATCTGGCTGTTACGCGGACAACAGAACGGCTGTGTATTTCCTACATCATGGCCGGCGAAGACGGCGATGCCCTGGAACCGTCGGCGTGGGTGCGGCAGCTGGAAGCCAATGGCTATGTCGCTGCCGTAACCCGCGTATCGGGCAGCCCCGAAGCAGGGCAGGAACGGGACTATCTGATGGCCATGCCGGCGGCCCTGGCGTGGCTGCCGGAAAAACTGCGCCCTGTTGCTGAAGGGGAGAAGACCGACAATATCTGGTGGAGTCTGTACGACTGGGCCTGCAGCCACGGATGGCATGACCGGGCCCGTCGTGCAGTACAGGGACTGTTTTACTCCAATCAGCCGGCGCCGCTGCCGCCGTCTCTCGTGCGCCGCCTCTATGCTCCTGATGGAACTCTGCGCGGCTCGGTGACGAAGTTCGAACAATACCGCAGCTGTCCCTTTGCCTATTTTTCCCGCTATGGCCTGAATCTGGAAGAACGGCCTATGTACCGCTTTGCCGCTCCCGATCTGGGCATGCTCGTTCACGGGGCGCTGCGCATTCTGGGCGACGATCTGCTGGCTCAGAAAAAGCAGTGGCATGACCTGCCGCCTGAGGCCATACCGGCCCTGTGTCGGGATGCGACGGAAAAACTGGCGCCCTATGTGCAGCACGATATTCTCATGACCAATGCCTATTTTGCTCATATCAAAGAACGGCTTATACAGACCCTGACGCGGACAGTGCGCCGTCTCTGCCAGTTCAGTGCCGTATCAGACTTTCATATGGAAGGACTGGAAAAATCCTTTGGCCGCAAGGGCAGTACGTGGGAAGCCCTGCGTTTTACCTTGCCGGACGGATTGGAAGTCATCGTGAGCGGCCAGATTGACCGCATCGACACCATGCGGTCAGGCCATACAAAATACGTCGTCGTTATCGACTATAAGTCAGGCCGGAAAAAGCTGGCTCTCGATCAGGTCTATGCCGGACTGGAACTGCAGCTTCTGACCTATATGTACGTGGCTCTGCTCAATATTGGCGGCGACGCCATGCCGGCAGCTATTCTGTACTGTTATGTCCGCAATGACAAGACGACCCTTGACCACGCCGTGACAGACGAAGAAAAGCAGCAGCTCTACGATAAAAGCAGCCGTCTCAGCGGCTTTTACCTGAATGACGGCACAGTCATGCAGGCTCTGGATACGTCTATGCAGGACTATTCTGCCTTTTTGACGATGCGCCTGAAAAAAGACGGCACTATGAGTAATTCCGGCAATACCATGTACGATGAACTGGGATGGCAGCATCTGCTGGACCTGGCGAAACGGCGCATTGTGGAAATTGCCGAATCCATCAGCGAAGGCGATATTGCCGTCCGGCCTTTGCTCCTGGGCTCGCTCAGCCCGTGCCGGTACTGTCCGTACCATGGGATCTGCCGGTTTGACGTGCAGCTGGGGGACAACACGTACGATACGACAGCCAATCTGTCTAAAGAAGAATTGCTGAAACGAATGGATGAAGAAGGAGGAGATACGCATGGCCTGGACACCGGATCAGCAGGCAGCCATTGACAGCCGCGGTCAGACCCTGCTTTTGTCGGCAGCTGCCGGCTCAGGCAAGACGGCTGTTCTTGTAGAACGTATTATCCGCCGCCTTCTCGACCGTACCCATCCGCTGGATATTACAGAGCTCCTGGTCGTGACCTTTACCAAGGCGGCGGCTGCGGAAATGCGGGAACGCATCGGCACGGCCCTGACGCAGGTACTGGCAGAAACAGGCGGTGCCGATGCGGAACGGCAGCTGGCACTGCTGCCGTCAGCCCATATTTCGACGCTCCATTCGTTCTGTCAGGACGTTATTCGCCGCTATTTCTATACGATCGACATGGACCCGTCTGTCACCATTGCCGGCGAAGAAGAACTGCGCCTCCTGCGGCGCAGTGTGCTGGAAGACGTCTTTTTATCGTACTATGAAGCGGAAGACAAGGCGCCTGTCCTGTATCCCCTGGTGGATATGTTCGGCAGCGACCACGGCGATGACGTCCTCATGGATACAGTCAGCCGCGTATATGATTATTCCCGCAGCATGCCTTGGCCTGACCAGTGGCTTAAGCAGGCTGCTGCTGCCTATGCCGTTCCTGACGGTGCGGCCATAGACGATATGCCCTGGTGCAGTCCTGTGAAGGACCAGATTCACCGCAGCGTCGAAGAACTGCTGCGGCGCTATGAAACAGTACTGCATGATATGGCAGGCCGTACGCCTTTTGCAGCTGCCCGGGAATCCTTTGCCGTTGAAGCCGACGGCCTGCGTACGATTCTGCAGCAAAAGGACTGGGACGATATGGCTCAGGCAGTCTGTGCCGTCGAATTTCCTCGTCTGAAAGGGCTGCGCGGCCTGTCTGAAGAAGATAAGGCCTTCTGGGAACGCTGCAAAGACATGCGGACTGCTGTCAAGAAAGAACTGACCGAGTCCATTCAGCAGCCCTATTTCTCGCTGGCCGGCAGCGAATGGCTCGACGGCATGCGGGCCATGAAGCCCGTCATGGATGGCCTCGTCCGTCTGACCGGCGATTTTGCAGCCGCCTACAGTGCAGCCAAACGGGAGAAAGGCTGGATGGATTTCAGCGATCTGGAACATTTCTGTCTCCGCATCCTCCTGGGGCCTGATTCGACGCCGTCCCATCCCGTCCCGTCGGCAGCGGCAGAAGAGCTGCGCCGTGAATATGCAGAAATTCTCATTGACGAATACCAGGATACAAACGGCGTGCAGGAACTGATTACGACCCTCGTTTCCCGGGAGCATAACCGGTTTATGGTAGGCGATATTAAACAGAGTATTTATCGCTTCCGCCTGGCTGACCCGACATTGTTCATGAAAAAATACGCCTCCTTCAGCCGCCAGAAAGATGCGGCGCAGCGGTGTATTGACTTGTCGAAAAATTTCCGCAGTGCCCCTGTTGTGCTGGATGCAGTCAATGCAGTCTTTTCCCGGGCCATGACGTCAGACGCGGCCGGCATGGCATACGGCGAGCGGGAGCAGCTCTATGCCGGCCGGGATAATCCGTCAGATCCACGCTGGGTTGGCGGCCCTGTCGAAGTCCACGTCGTCCATACGGGAAAAGACGACGGCCCGGTCAGCGGCGAAGAAATAGAAGCGCAGGAACAGACAGCCTTTCAGCAGGAATGTCAGGTCATTGCCCGCCAGATTCAGGAACTGAAAGGAAGCGGTCAGACCGTAGCCCGCAAAGACGGCACCATGGAGCCCCTGACATATCGGCATATCGTCGTCCTTCTGCGTTCCATGGCCGGCAAGGCCAGCGACTTGCTGCAGATTCTGCAGGCTGCAGGAATCCCGGCCTATGCTGAACAGAGCGGCGGCTATTTTGCGGCTATGGAAGTACAGTGCCTGCTTGCCCTGCTCCAGTGCATTGACAATCCCGAACAGGACCTGCCCATGGCTGCCGTCCTGCGGTCGCCTGTGGTCGGACTGAGTGATGCGTCTCTGGCTGAACTGCGCCTGTCCGGAGACCAGTCGCTGTGGCGCAATCTGCCGGACTATGCGGCGCTGCTGCCGGCAGGAGAAGAGAAAGAAGGGCTTTGCCAGTTTATACAGAACCTGCAGCACTGGCGGACCTACAGCCGCCGCCATGGCGTAGCCGAACTGCTGCAGGAACTGTACCGCCAGACAGGCTATTATGACTATGTCGGCGCCATGCCCGGCGGTGCCGTCCGGCAGGCCAATCTGCAGGCCCTGTACGACCGGGCCCGGCAGTACGAAGAATCGGGGTTCCGCGGCCTTTTCCGCTATCTGCGCCTTATAGACAAGATGAAAGAAGACGGCGTCGACCTGGCGCCGGCCAAAGTGCTGAGCGAACGGGAAGACGTCGTGCGGGTCATGAGCATCCACAAGAGCAAAGGCCTGGAGTTTCCCGTCGTCATCGTCGCCGATATGGGAAAATCCTTCAACCGTCAGGATATGCAGTCCCTCATCCTGTTTCACAACGTCCTGGGCATTGGCATTAAGCAGTACGACCCGGTGTGGCGCATGTCCTGGCCGACCTTGGCCTGGAACGGCATCAGTGCGCAGCTGAGCTGGGAAAGTACGGCCGAAGAAGAACGGATTCTCTACGTCGCCATGACCCGGGCCCGGGACAAGCTCATCCTGACCGGACACAGCTCATTCCTGAACCGGGACTGGCAGCGGTGGCGCAGCGGCATCAGTCCCGCCCGGGGACGGTCGTATTTTGACTGGGTTCTGCCGCTTCTGACAGCAGGACATGATGATGTATCGGCTGTCACCGAATCGCACCCTGCCGAATGGGACTGCGGCCTGTGGCATGTCGTCGTCGAGCGAGCCCCATCGGTCCTGACCGGCGGCGTGTCGGCCGAAGCGCAGCAGGCTGAGCCTCGTCTGGATTGCCTGCGCCGCGGCGTGCCGACAGGGACACCTGTGCCGGCCTGGCTGGACGAAGCACTGTCCTGGCAGTATGCCTGGCCTCAGGCCGTGCAGACGCCGGCTAAATTGTCCGTTACGGAAATCAAGCGGCAGTATAACCTGAGCCATGGAGCAGAAGATGTGGAAACCGATTCTCTGGCTGCCTCGGTTGTGCCCTCTGCATCGGCAGGCGGGGAAGACGACGATGCCTTTGCCCAGCTGCCGCCCTGGCTGGCAGGGGAACAGGAAGCCGCAACAGGGGCTCAGCGCGGGACGGCAACGCATAAGGTCATGCAGTATCTGGACATTGCTGCCGCCGGCACGGAAGAGGGCGTGCAGCACCAGCTGGCCCAGTGGGAGAAAGATGGCCTGTTTACGGCTGACGAAGTACATCTCGTCCGCATTCCCGCAGTCGTGCAGTTCTGCCAGTCCCCGCTGGGACAGCGCATGGCTGCCGCAGCGGAAATGCATCGCGAATATCCTTTCAGCGTCCTTTTGCCTGGCGGCGGCTATTTGCCCGACGTAGAGGACGGCGAAGGCCTTCTCGTTCAGGGCGTCATTGACTGCCTGTTTCGTGATGATAACGGCTGGGTTCTCGTCGATTACAAGACAGACCGCCTCCAGACAGCAGATGCCTTCCGGACACGCTATGCCGTGCAGCTCGCCCTGTACCGGCAGGCTCTGGAACAGCTCGGCGTGCCTGTGAGCCAGTCGTATATATATAGTTTTTATTTACATCAGACGATTGCTGTATAACCGTCTGATACTATGCGTTTGACAGGAGGTATACTATGGGAGTATTTGACGTCGTCGGGCCGGTCATGATCGGTCCATCCAGTTCGCATACAGCCGGAGCCGCCCGCATTGGCCTTATGGCCCGGGAAATTCTCAAAGACGAACCGCAGACGGCGGATATTACGCTGTATGGTTCTTTTGCCAAAACCTATAAAGGCCACGGTACGGACAAAGCCCTCGTGGCCGGGCTCCTCGGCTTTTCTGCTGACGACGTGCGTCTGCGCACGTCCTTTGAGCTGGCCCGGGAACAGGGACTGGCCGTCACTTTTCATCGCTCTGATGCCGAAGTAGATCATCCCAATACGGTGCGCATCGCTATGAAAGGGAAAACGGGACGGTCCATGGAAATAGTCGGCGTATCCCTGGGCGGCGGCAAAATCGAAATCCGCGAAATCAACGGCGCCAGCGTTGCCCTGAGCGGCGAAGAACACACGCTCATTACGGTGCACCGCGACAAGCCCGGCATCATCGCCCAGGCCACGACGATTATGGCCATTGGCCACATTAACGTATCCAATATGCGCGT
This sequence comes from uncultured Megasphaera sp., assembly GCF_958350005.1. Taxonomy (GTDB): domain Bacteria; phylum Bacillota; class Negativicutes; order Veillonellales; family Megasphaeraceae; genus Megasphaera. The sequence continues at coordinate 10,935 of NZ_CATWFF010000046.1, forward strand.
CTTCCGCAGTGCCAAAAACGCCACAGCTGTCATGATCGTCTGTACAGACAGTCCGGTGCCGCCGGAAATGGTCAGCATGATTCAGAAGATTTCCGCCATTGAAAGTGTCATTACCTTGTTGCCCCTGTAGGAGGAACCGAAATGTATCAGTATGAATATAAAACGATCCATGAACTGCGTGAACGGGCGGCAGCCATGACGCTCTCCTTGTCGGACGTCGTCATCCGCCATGAAATGGAAACGTCGGAACGGACGGAACAGGTCGTGCGCGATCAGATGGAAAGCCGCCTGGCTGTGTTTCAGGAATCTATCGACGCCGGCCTGAAAGATACGGAAAAGTCTGTAAGCGGCCTCGTCGGCGGCGATGCAGATAAACTGCTTCACGGCCAGCCAAAGTTGTTGGGGCCCCTGGCTCGCAAGGCTGCCGTCTATGCTCTGGCAGTAAGCGAAGCCAATGCCAAGATGTTTAAAATCGTCGCCTGCCCCACGGCCGGGTCGTGCGGTATCGTGCCGGCTGTCATGACTGCTGCGGCTGAAGAACTGGGCACGCCGCGGGAAACTTGCGTCAATGCCCTGTTTACGGCATCTGGCATCGGCGCCGTCGTAGCCCGCAATGCCTCTGTTGCCGGGGCAGTCGGCGGCTGTCAGGCTGAATGCGGGACTGCTGCTGCCATGGGAGCAGCTGCAGTGGCTCAGATGGCCGGCGGGACAAATGACGAAATTCTGAACGCCTTTGCTTTGTGCATGAAAAACACGCTGGGACTGGCCTGCGATCCCGTAGCCGGTCTGGTAGAAGTGCCCTGTGTTAAGCGCAATGCCTGCTATGCTGTCCTGGCTATTACAGCCGCTGAAATGGCCCTGGCCGGTATTCAGAGCGTTATTCCGCCAGATGAAGTCATAGAGGCGATGAATGAAATTGGCCGCCTCATGCCAGTATCGCTGAAAGAAACATCGGATGCCGGTCTGGCCAAGACGCCGACAGGCAAGGCTATTGCGGCCCGGCTGGAAGCGGCTATGGATGCGGAGTAGATGTTCAAACATATAATGGGCCGGAAGGCGACGGCCCTTTGCTTTACGGTCTGGCAATAGTTTCATCACATATGCCGGTCGCCCACAGGCCGTTGTCCGTCTGCAGCAGAATCTACCCTGTCTCTCTGCCCAGTATGTCAATAAGAGTTGCGAATCAGCTTCTTGTCTGCCTGCAGAACCGCCAGACGGCCTATGGACTCCCTGTAGATGTGCTGGAACTGTCGTTTTCCGGAATGAGAGATTCGTATGGCACGGACAGGAGAATATGCAAAAAAAGAGAAGACGTCGCAGGAATGCGATATCTTCTCTTTTTTACAATAATCGGCTTATACATGAGTCTATGCTATTTTGAGACCGCTGCCGGACGGATCGTTGCAGTCTGTTCCCGGTATACGACTACCCGGCTGCGGGCAAAGGCCGGCCGTCCTTCGAGGCGGCGGTAAATCATCCGGCACAGTCCGGCCGGTACAGGCATATCTTTTGGCTGCCGCATAAATGCCAGCAGCAGTTCTGCTTCAAATTGGCTCAGATCGACGCATTGAGTCTTCATGGCAAGTATCATCCCTTTATCGCTACATACGGTACTCGGACAGGCAGAAAACCTGTCGATTTACTTATATTTTACTATATCCCAGGCCCGCTGACAAGAAAGGATGTTACCGTGGATAGTGTCAAGGTGTTGTGGGAGTTGGATGTCTTTCATTCATCTCCGCAGCCATTCACTCTTTTAAGCAGCTGCGACCTCTTCTTTAAACAAGAGCCGCAGTAATATCTCTTCAGTATGTTCCGCCTAATAAAATGAAAGCACTCTACTGGACAAACTCCCAGCCATTCGATACAATAAAAGTCGAGGCATTACACATACAACGGCAGGCGGTTAAATCTCGCCCTGGAAACGGGGTGGAG
>NZ_CATWFF010000047.1 GCF_958350005.1 uncultured Megasphaera sp.
TCCGACATTTTACAGCCCGTTTAGACCAAATCAGTAAAATTTAATAAAAAATTTATAATTTTATCATGCTGCCAGCAGTTCAAAATGCAGATGCAGACAAAAAAGGCAAAAAAACAGGAAGACACTGCTTTGCGCAATATCTTCCTGTTTGTATTCGCCAGAATCGGCGGTTATGCTTCGCTGGTCTTTTTTTTCTTATGCGGATTATAGTAGTTCATGCCCTTGTCGACGCCGAGGCGCAGACAGCCTTCTACGGCATCGGCAGCAGCCTGAATTCCCGCATCATAAGGAGCCTGCAGCTCTTCCGGAAAAGGCGTCAGTACGTGATCGATGACGTCGTGATGAGGCAAAGGCCGGCCAATGCCTACGCGGAAGCGGGTAAACTGGCGGCACCCGTTGGCAAAAAGACTTTTAATGCCGTTGTGGCCGCCGTCACTGCCGTTTTTGCGGATACGAATACGGCCTACAGGCAGATCCATATCGTCATACGCTACGTACACATCAGGCTCGTCGAGCTTGTACCAGCGCATGAGAGGGCCCACGGCCTGGCCGCTGTTGTTCATAAAGGTCTGAGGCTTGACGAGGATGACCTTCTCCCCGTCTACCGATGCCTGAGCCACGAGGGCGTCCATCTTTTCCTGCCAGACAGTCACGTTCCAGCGCCGCGCCAGTTCGTCGACGACGCGGAATCCCGTGTTATGCTTGGATGCTTCATATTGACGGCCCGGATTGCCCAGGCCTACGATCATATGCACGATAGGTTCATCCTTATTTATCGAAGAGCTTGCTGACGGACACTTCGTGGAAAATGCGCATAATAGCTTCTCCCAACAGCGGTGCCACAGAGAGAACTTTAATCTTGTCAATTTGTTTTTCCTTCGGCAGGGGAATCGTATTGGTAATAATGAGTTCGGAAATAACGGAGTTCTGAATCCGTTCTACTGCCGGATCGGTCAGGACAGCGTGTGCGCAGGCAGCGTAGACGCGGGCAGCACCCAGGTCTTTCAGGGCTTTGGCAGCGCCGCAGAGGGAGCCGGCTGTATCGACGATGTCGTCGATGAGGATGCAGGTCTTGCCTTTAATATCGCCGATAATATTCATGACTTCGGCAACGCCAGGACGGGGACGGCGTTTTTCTACGATAGCAATGGGCGCATTAATGCGGTCTGCCAGATCGCGGGCGCGGGTAACGCCGCCAAGGTCCGGCGATACGACGACGATGTCGCCCATATCAGTTTCTTCTTTTTTCTGATTCAGGTATTTGGCAATAATCGACGCCGAGCCGAGATGGTCAACAGGAACGTTGAAGAACCCCTGAATCTGGCCGGCATGGAGATCCATCGTAACGACGCGGGTAATGCCGGCTGTCGTCATGAGATCAGCAACCAGTTTGGACGTAATCGGTTCACGGCCCCGGGTTTTACGGTCCTGGCGGGCATATCCATAGTAAGGAACGACAGCCGTAATGTGCTTTGCCGAAGCCCGTTTCAGCGCATCGGCCATAATGAGCAGTTCCATGAGGGTATCATTGGCAGGCTGACATGTAGGCTGAATCACAAATACGTCTTTGCCGCGAACACTTTCGTCGATCATGACCTGGATTTCGCCGTTGTTAAATTTGCCGACAAAGGCCTTGCCCAGTTCCAGTCCCAAATAGCTGGCAACTTCCTTGGCCAGTTCCGGATTCGCGTTGCCCGTAAAAATTTTCAGCTTTTTCCCGTCTTCGTAACTCATGTGTAGAGCCTCCTAAATATAATGGTATAAGTAGTATGATAAATTCGATTGCTAAAACCGATGGTACGCTTATTTTTTATACGTGTCGTCTTTGACCCAGCCTTCGATGTTCCGCTGTTTGGCCCGGGCCACAGACAGGGCTTTGTCAGGCACGTCCTTGGTAATGGTCGAGCCTGCGCCGATGTATGCATAGTCGCCAATATGAACGGGCGACACGAGGTTGCTGTTGCAGCCTACAAAGGCATGATCGCCAATGACAGTGCGGTGTTTTTTGCGGCCGTCAAAGTTGACCGTAATGGTGCCGCAGCCAATGTTGACGCCGCTGCCAACGTCGCTGTCGCCAATATAACTGAGGTGAGGCAGCTTCGTGCCGTCGCCGACGACGGAGTTTTTCACTTCCATGTAGTTGCCGACTTTGACGCCATTGCCGATGACCGTATCCGGCCGGAAATGAACGAACGGACCGATTTCACAGCCATTTTTGATTTCGCAGTCATGGGCATACGTGAACTGCAGGTGATCGTCATTGCCCATGCGCACGTTCGTCATGCGCACATATGGGCCGATCTGGCAGTTTTCGCCAATGACCGTGGTGCCTTCCAGGATGGTTCCCGGATAGAGGACTGTATCACGGCCTACGGAAACAGTCGTGTGCACGTAGGTGTTCGCCGGGTCGATAATGGTGACGCCGTCGGTCATGAGCTGTTCCAGCTTGCGCCGGCGCAGAACCTGTTCTGCTTCAGCCAGCTGCAGGCGGGAATTGACGCCCAGCGTTTCCTTGTAATCAGCAGCTGCAAAGGCACTGACCCGCTTGCCTGCTGCCACGAGCATGCCGATGACGTCGGTCAGATAATATTCGCCCTGCGCATTCTGATTGGTCACGTTGTGGAGCATCTGCCAGAGCAGATCCATGTCGAAGCAGTAAATACCGGCATTGACTTCGCGCACAGCCAGTTCGTCCGGCGAGCCGTCTTTCTGTTCGACAATTTTGACCACCTGGCCGTCAGCATCACGAATGACCCGTCCATATCCTGTCGGATCAGGCATAACCGCCGTCAATACGGTGGCAGCAGCCTGTGTTTCTTCATGACAGGCCAGGAGCTTGCGGAACGTTTCTTCCGTTACGAGCGGCGTATCACCGCAGGTGACGAGAAGCGTACCGGAAGTACCGGCAAGAAGCGATTCGGCCTGCAGGACGGCATGACCTGTGCCAAGCTGCTGTTCCTGGACAACGATTTCTGCCCTGTCGCCGACATACTCCCGCACGGCTTCGCTGCCAAAGCCGACGACGACGATCTGACGCCGCGTACCGGCAGCTTTCACATTGCGAAGAACCTGCTCTACCATTGGCACACCGCCTACGTGATGAAGTACCTTGGGAAGTTTGGACTTCATGCGCGTACCTTTTCCGGCAGCCAAGATAAGTGCAATCATATCTTTCATTCAGCAGTAGCCTCCCTAAATCCAAAAACTGTAATGTCCTTTTCAGGATAACACAAATAGCCGGGAAAATACATAGTTTTTTATAAAATTACGCTAAAATCATAGGCTGTTGCAGAAAATACAAAACGGAGAGGCTTCATACCTCTCCGTTTGCTGGCCTGCAGCAGGCCCTATTCTCTTACAGCACGTACACGACTACATCCTGACGGCCAAAGTTCAGGGCTTCATCCGTCGAGTCCATTGCCAGGTCAATGCGGTTGCCATAAATGGCTCCGCCTGTATCTTCGGCAGTAGCGTAGCCGTATCCTTCAACATACAGCTGTGTTCCCAGGGGAATAACACTGGGATCTACAGAAACCATACCGCGCTGCAGGCGCTTGCCTGTGGCAGTATAGCCGCTGTTGCCGGGATCATCAGCCGTATAGGCCGTAGCATCCATGACGATGCGCTGCTGATATCCGCTGTTTTCCGATTCAGCAGGAATTTCCCGTCCACTGGCTTCTGAAAGAGCCGCCATAGTCTGCGATCCGACAATACCATCTACATCTAATCCGTAGTCAGCCTGGAAACGTTTTACAGCAGCTTCCGTAGCCGGGCCAAAGGCACCGTCTGCACCATCTGCCAGATATCCTGTATCCATGAGCATGTATTGTACACTCTGTACGACAGAGCCGGTCATTCCGATTTCGACTTTTGCACAAACCAGTGATGAACATACAAAAACAAACATGAACGTTAATAGAATCAGTATACGGTTCTTCAAATAACCACCTCTTTGAACTATCCATAACAAACAGATTCAACTTCACAACCAGAATTATACCAAAAAGCAAACATTTAAGTCAAATTTTTGGATTTTTATGCCGTGTTTATGCTATGTTTATCCGCATTTGTATTTTGTCTGTATTTTGAAAATACAGGATAATCGCCGAAACTTATCAGCAGTTTTCCTACCAGGTACTAAGTTTTTATAATTATTATGCATTTTATGGCTTTTCCGACTCTACCAGGTGCCGTATCATTTCGGCACTTTCGATAGAATCGGTGAGTATATACAGGTAGTCGCCGGCCTGCAGCTTCAGGTCCGGACTGGGAATAAAATCGCCGCTGCTGCGTTTTACATCGATGAGTACAGTCTGCCGCGGCCAGGCAATGTGACCTACGCAGGTTCCGTCAGCAGCACTGCCGCTGACGACGGTAAGTTCCAGCAAACTCCGCCGTTCTGCTGAAGACAGGACGGGATGGCTCTGGCGCAGCAGGCGCTGAAGAAGGACGTCATAAATGGGCCGTCCGCCGCACCGCTGGGCAACGATAAGGGCTATCATGGAAGCCGTGCACAGGACGAGGAGGTGCTCATAAGACGCCGTCATTTCCATAATGAGAATGGTCCCTGTAACGGGTGACTGAACAGAAGACGCAAAAAACGCCGCCATAGACAGGACGATAATATCAGACAGATACTGCGGCTCCATCAGCCCGGCCTGGATGAGGACCGTGCCGACAACGCCGCCAGTGAGAGCGCCCAGGACCAGCATGGGCAGGAAAAAGCCGCCTGGCGCACCGCAGCCATAACTGATGAGGGTAAAGAGAAACTTTCCGGCCAGGAGCACGGCAAACAGCTGCAGTGACAACGGCATGGCATGAAGGCTGTTGATGAGGTCATTGCCGCCTCCCAGGACCTGGGGAAACACGTATCCCAGCACGCCGGCTACGACGAGGGCAAAGGCAAAACGGCTGTAGCCGCTGCGGAAGCAGGGCAGTCCATAAAAGCGAGGCATACTGAGGAGCCCTTTGTTGAATACGAGACCGGCCAGACCGGCAGCGACGCCGACAAGGACGGCAATCCACATGGATTCCAGCGGAAGGGCCGGCAGGGCGCCAAAATGGAAAATCGGCGACTGCCCAAATACGACGCGGCTTACCATCGTCGCCAGCAGGGCTGCAGCCATAGCCGGCGCAACGACGGCGCCGGAAAAATTCCGATGCAGTTCCTCCAGGGCAAACATGACGCCGGCCAGAGGCGCATTAAAAGCAGCTGCCAGGCCGGCACTGGCACCGGCAGTCAGCAAATACCGTTCTTCCATGGCAGTGCGTCCCAATCCACGGCTCAGGCCCTGAGCCGTGACGGCGCCGATCTGGATAGACGGGCCTTCCCGGCCCAGAGACAGGCCCAGGCCGATCCCCAGAACGCCGCCAAGGAGCTTGGTCCACAGGACGCGGAACCACCGCAGGCGGACGGCGCCGGTAATGACGCCTTTTACCTGGGGAATGCCGCTGCCGCCGGCATCAGGTTCATAGATCATGAGTTTCCACAGAATGAAAGCCGCCACAAGGAGCAGGGCAAACCAGGCTGCACCGGCCAGGATGCCGCCGGGACGAAGAACCTGGGCATACAGGTATTCCCGCCACACCGTCCCCATTTCCAGAGCCCAGCGAAACAGGCTGATAACAAGGCCTGACAGAATCCCGACGACAGCCCCTTCGGCAAACAGGCGCAGACGGAAGCGAGGCCAGTGGCCAAGGGCATCCAGCACGGCCGTAAGATGTTTGTTTATTTCCATTATATGTCACTTCCTTTTCCGTATGACGTCATTATAGCATATCTTTCCTTTTATACGGCAAAGGAATTGCTGGCATACAGAAATATTTCGTAAATAATCTAACAATTCCGTTACAACCGTTGCTTTTTTCTCAGGACTTACTATCATTAAAGAAGATATGTGAAAATACGATGTCTCCAGACATTTCCAGCAGGAGTATACTACTATGACAGATTTCCATCATTTTTTTCAGCATCTATTTCAGAGCCGGCAGAATAAACTCATCGCCTTCGGCCTGGTCCTCCTTCTGGCCTGCGCTGCCTTGTACATGACGACCCATTCGGACAGCACGGCCCGCCTGAACGGGAAGGCTGTACTGCCGTCGGTTCAGACCTATCAGGTCCGGCGAAGTGATATGATGCGGACCATTGCCCTGTCCGGACAGACGGTACCGCTGGCGCAGGTCGACATATCCACCAAGTATGGCGGCCCTATTCAGGCGGTCTATGTCAGCCTGGGCGATACGGTATCGCCAGGTCAGACGCTCCTCATACAGGACAAAACGGACGCCAGCCTGACCCTTCAGCAGGACCAGGCCGCCTTACAGCAGGCTGCTGCCGACACGAAGGCAGCACAGTCCCAGTTTGACTCAGATCTGCAGAAAGCCCAGGTAGACTACGCCACGGCCAGGATGAACTACAACCGCTACGTCATTCTGAAAGACGAAGGCGCCGTATCGCAGAAAGAGCTGGACACAATGTACCAGGCCCTCATCGTCGCTCAGGCGGCCCTGCAGAACCTGCAGTCCCAGAACATCGGCGACACGCCGGCGTCCATTGCCAGCAAACAGGCCGCTCAGGATCGGGCAGCGTATACAGTGGCCAGCCTGAACCAGCAGCTCGACGACCTGACCCTGCAGGCGCCGCGGGCCGGCGTCATAACCTACCGCAATGCCGAAGCCGGGGCCATGGTGCCGGCCAACACGAAGGTACTGACCATTACGGATACGAGCGGCATGTATGTGGACTGCACCGTATCAGAAACAGACGTGGCTGCCATGACACCAGGCACGCCTGTATCGGTATCTATCGAATCCCTGGCCAACACGTACAGCGGAAAAATTACCTATGTCAGCCCGGCTATGGACCCATCAGCCAAGACCTACGTCGTCCGCATCACCCTGGACGCGCCCGATGCGTCCCTGCGCGGCGGCATGTATGCCACGTCGTCAGTAAGCGTTCTGCAGCGGCCCAATACGCTGTTTGTCCCGAAAGACGCCGTACTGGAACAAAACGGCAAAAGCCAGGTCTATGTCATTGGCAGCGACAATTCCGTAACCATCTGCGACGTGAAAACAGGACTGCGCAATGACTCGTATATCGAAATTCTCGACGGTCTCCACGAAGGCGATACGATTGCCACGACCAATATGGCCCGTCTGAAAAACGGATCGGTCGTCACCATCGATACCAGTTCCAGTCAGCAGGAAAACTAGGTGAAATCCCATGAATATAACGAAACTTTCTATTGACCGTCCTATCGGCATCTGCATGGCCGTCGCCTTTTTCGTCGTCCTCGGCCTGTTCAGCTTTTATAAAATCGGTGTCGAACTGCTGCCGGCGCTGAACACGCCATACGTGACGGTAACTGTATCCTATCCCGGCGCCAATGCCGATTCAGTAGAACAGCAGGTCGTAAAGCCCGTAGAAGACGCCTTGTCGTCTGTATCCAATTTGCAGCATATTACGTCCCAGGCATCGTACGGCCGGGCCCGGGTGACGCTGCAGCTCGACTTTTCCGCCGATGCCGATGCAGCCGCCATTGACGCGACGAAAAAGATCAACGCCATTCGCGGCCAGCTGCCTGACGGCATTGACGAGCCTGTCGTCATCAAGCGCGACCTCAATGATACACCGGTCATGTACGTCGCCGTCCAGTCCGGCCAGCCCCTGGACACAATGTATTCCCGCACGGAAAACGACTTTCAGGACGTTATCCAGCAGGCCAACGGCGTATCGGAAATCGAGCTGAACGGCGGGCGGGACAAGGAAATTGCCATTGAAATCGATAAGGACAAGCTCCTTCTCTACGACCTGACGCTGACCCAGGTCGTCAATGCCCTGAAATCAGAAAACATCCTCATGCCGTCAGGCTCGGTCTATTCCAGCGCCACGACGACGGATGTGCGCGTCAATGCCCAGTACGCCGATGAACAGGAAATCGCCCAGGTCCAGGTAACCAATGCAAAGGGAGCCAAAATTCCTCTGACAGCCATTGCTGATATTAAGCGCCAGGACCAGCGAGTCACGCGCTATGCCCGTGTAAACGGTGATGACGCCGTGGTCATGGCCATTTACAAAAACAGCGACGCCAACGTCGTTTCCACAGTAGACAATATTAACAAAAAACTGGATGTCCTGCGCCGGGATAATCCGGATTACACCTTTACCGTTACGAACGAATCGGCTTCATACGTGCGCAATGCTCTGCACAACACGCTGGAAGCCCTTATTGAAGGGCTCATCACGACGGGAACGGTGCTGTTCTTCTTCCTCCGCGGCTGGCGCTCGACCCTGGCCGTCATGATTGCCATTCCGACGTCCCTCATTTCCACTTTTTTCGTCATGTACGCCGCAGGGTTCACCTTCAATATGATGTCCCTTATGGGCATGGCCCTGTGCGTCGGCATTCTCGTCGATGACTCCATTGTCGTGCTGGAAAACATTCACCGCCACCTCATGGCCGGCGAAGAACCGCGCAAGGCAGCGCTGAACGGACGAATGGAAATCGGCATGGCTGCCATTGCCATTACGCTGTGCGACGTCGTCGTCTTCCTGCCCATTGCCTTTATGAACGGCATGGTCGGGCAGTACTTCAAGCAGTTTGGCCTGACCATCGTCTTTGCCACCCTCTTTTCCATGTTCGTCTCCTTTACGCTGACGCCTATGCTGGCATCCCGTCTGTTCCGGCTGGGTCTGAAAATTCCGGACAAGCCCATATGGCGCACCATGGATGCCATTGAAGATTGGGCCCGCAATCACTACAGCAGCCTGCTGACATGGAGCCTGGACCATGCCAGGAAGCTCCTTTTGCCGGTACTGCTCTGCTTCTGCCTGGCTGCGGCCCTCATCCCGACGGGCCTTGTCGGCTCGGAATACATGCCCCGCACAGATGAAGGGAGCTTTCACATCACCATCCAGCTGCCGACCAATGCCAGCCTGGACCGTACAGATGCAGCAACCCGGCAGATGGAAGACTACTTGAAAACGATCCCGGAAATTACGTATTACACCGCCATGGTCGGCGGCCGCAGCCTGAATCAGGCTGATTTTCAGGTCACCCTGACAGACCGGCAGAACCGGTCCCGTACGATCTGGCAGATTACCAACGACGTCCGTGCCTTTGCCAATGCGCACATTTTCGACGGCGACGTGCGCGTTCAGGAAACGCAGGCTTCCGTTGCCGGTACGACTGGCGGCTTTGGCGGCGGCTCCGGCAATCTGCGTCTGGAACTGCGCGGCAAGGATGCTGACGCCCTGCTGGCCAAGTCACGGGAAATTCAGGAAATGATGAAAACTGACATTGCCGGCATTCAGGATGTCAACAGCTCCTATCAGGACGGCATGCCTGAATACCAGCTGGCCGTAGACCGGACAAAGCTCAAGCAGTACGGCACGTCTCTGGGTGATCTGACAGCGACCTTCTCCAACGCCATTAGCGGCCAGAAAGCCGGGGTTCTGGCTAATGACAAGAAAAACGACAGCAACGATACGGATATTTATGTCCGCCTGAAAGGGGCTGACAATTTCCGCATTTCTGATTTGGAAACGATTCCCCTGAACGCCAACGGCCACATCATTTACGTCTCTGATGTCGCCAAAGTGCAGGCCGGTACGGGGCCGGTCACGATCCGCCGGACCGATAAGGAACGGAGCATTACCCTCGGTGCCTCTCTCCATGGGCGCCCCCTGAACGACGTAATTCAGGAACTGACAGCGAAACTGAACGCCATGGACATGAAAGGCGTGACCTTCCGCTTTACCGGACAGGCTGACAACATGACGACGACTTTCCAGGAACTGGGCTCGGCCCTGATCATGTCGCTCATCCTCATTTACATGATTCTGGCCATTCTCTATGAATCAGTAAAGACGCCGTTTATCCGCATGTTTTCCCTGCCTCTGGGCCTGATTGGCTCGCTGTTTCTCCTCTTTCTGACCAACAATACAATCAATCTCTATTCCCTCATTGGCATACTGGTCATGGACGGCATTGTCGCCAAAAACGGTACGCTTCTCCTGGACTACACGCTGACGCTCATGCATGAACGGGGCATGGACCCCCGCAGTGCCGTCATCGCCGCCGGCCGGGCCCGGCTGCGCCCCATTTTCATGACTACCCTGACCATGGTCGTCGGCATGCTGCCGACAGCGCTGGCCATGACGGCCGGCTCGGAAACGCGGTCCAGCATGGCTGTCGTCGTCATTGGCGGTCTCCTGACATCGACAGTATTTACGCTGTTCGTCATTCCCATTATCTTCGTCTTTATGGAAAAACATCCCCTCCGTCTGCCTTTTTTCCGCCCAAAAGAAAGAGCTGAAAAGGCAAAATAAAAAAAATCCTGCGCCTGGGCAGGATTTTTTATATACATCCTAGAAATATATATTACAATATATACATGAACAGTATGCTCAAAAGGAGGCATAAGGCTTATGACTCACCCATTTACCCCTACATTTAATATTCACGAAGCCGTCCGAAAAACACTGCCCTATATGATGGAAATGCGTGAATATTTCCATGCCCATCCGGAACTGAGCGAAAAGGAATTCGATACGTGCAAGACCATTTTTCAGGAACTGTCCCTCATGGGCATTGAAGATGTGAAAATCATTGCCGGCACAGGCGTGACCGGCCTGATTCGCGGCGAACTTCCCGGTCCGGTCATCTTGCTGCGCGCTGATATCGACGCCCTGCCGCTGACGGAAAAATACGACTGCCCCTATGCGTCCCTCGTAGACGGCGTCATGCACGCCTGCGGCCACGACGGTCACGCTGCCAACCTGCTGGGCGTCGCCAAGATTCTGAATAAACACCGGGACTGCCTGCGCGGCACCATCCGCCTGGCTTTTCAGCCGGCTGAAGAAGGAAACGGCGGTGCCGCCCGCATGATCGACGCCGGCATTCTCAACACGCCGCCTGTAGAATACGCCCTGGGCCTGCACGTTGCCGGCTCTCTGCCGGCAGGCTATATTGGCATTCGCAAAGGGGAAATCTCGGCATCGTGCGACGACTTTGTCATTACCCTCCACGGCACAGGCGGCCATGGATCGCAGCCGTCAGCCTGTGTCAGCCCGATCCAGATGGGCGTCGACATCATTCAGTCCCTGCAGAATTACGTTTACAACCGTCATGCCGACGGCGACGGCGTAGTTCTGACCTTTGGCCAGTTCCAGGCCGGCCACAGTCCCAACGTCATTCCCGATACGGCTGAGCTGAAAGGAACGCTCCGAACGTATGATGAAGAAAAGCGTCACGATATTCTGGCTAAAATGGCCCATATTCTGGACAACGTAACGTCCACATACGGCGGTTCCTATGATCTGCGCACCGTACCGTTCTCACCGGTCTGCATCAATAATCCGACTGTAACCTCCCGGGTAGAAGCCATTCTGAAAGAGGAATGTGCCGGAACGGTAAAGGTCGTCCCCATGGCCCGCGGCTCGGGATCGGAAGACTTTGCCTATTTCAGCGCTGCCGTCCCCAGCACATTCTACTACGTCGGCGTATACAAAGACGCACCCGTCGTCGGCCATTCGCCTGATTTCCACTGGGACAGCACGGCACTGAAGTACATGTGCGAAACCATGGTTACGTGTGTCTACTATTTTAAAAGTTATCAGTAATTTCCAGGGTACGAAGAAACTCTTCTTTCTTCTGTACCCTCTTTTCATTTTGCAGTATAATAAAATTCTAATTATATGATGAAAAGAGGTTGATTCTTTGGTATTCTGGTTTATTATTGAACACACGATGCTGCCCATTTTCTGTCTCGTCCTTCTCGGCTTTTTCGTGGACAGGCATTTTCACCTGGACATAAAAACGCTGTCCAAATTCATGTTTTATGCCGTCATTCCCAGTTTTATCTTTACCAACGTATATACGACGGAGTTTCCTGCTGCCAGTACAGGCATCATTGCAGCCCTGGCCATTTTCATGGTTCTGTCCTTTCTTATTGCCTGTGCCGTCGGCAAATGGCGCCACTACGACGAAGGCATGATGCAGTCCTGCCGCAATGCCCTCATGTTCAACAATACGGGCAATCTGGGCGTAGCCCTGATCATCCTGGTATTTTCTCACGACCCCTTTGTCGTAAACGGCCAGACGCCCTATCTGGCAGAAGCCATGGTCGTCCAGATCATCATCTTTATTCTGCAGAGCATTTCCCTAAACACGCTTGGTCTGTATCAGGCTGGCCGCGGACGCCTGTCAGCCCGGGATACGCTGAAAGTCATGATGCAAATGCCGCTCATCTATTTTCTTCTCGCCGCCTTGGGAGCCCGCATGACCGGCTTTGATGCCAAGGATTTCTTTCTCTGGCCCATTATGGAAATGGCCGGTCACGCCATCCTGCCCCTGGCCATGTTCAGCATTGGCGCCCAGCTGTCGCAGACGAAAATCCACTGGCTCGACAAGGACGTGTGGATCATCAGCATCCTGAAAATGACCGTCCTGCCCATGATTGGACTGCTCATGATTTACACAGCCAATGCCATCCTTCCCGGCACGTTTACAGCTGTAAGCGCAACAGTGTTTCTCATTTACTGCGCCATCCCTACAGCAGTCAATACGGCTCTCTTTGCCATTGAATTCGACAATAACGCCGACTATGCCACGCAGATCGTCATGAATACGACTGCCCTGTCGGCCCTGTCCCTGACGTTTTATATCTTCCTGGGACACCTCTTATTTGTCTGATTCTTCCTAACAGAAAAGTTAAGGATTTATAATATATGGCTTGTAAAAATAATAGAATTATTACTTTTTTCAAAAAAAGATATTGACATTTACTGCCTCTCTCCGTATAAT
>NZ_CATWFF010000048.1 GCF_958350005.1 uncultured Megasphaera sp.
TTCCTCGACAGTGAGTTGGTGCTTCGCTTCGCCGCCTTTGTCACCTAGTGCATATGTATACGTTTGGTCGCCTTCTGTATACGTACCGGCACTGATTAATACGCGGCCTGCGTCCATCTGCTCCCACGTGGTACCGGCCCATACGGTATTGGGGTCGACGTTTGCGGCAAATTCCACAATCATACCAACAGGATACATGATATTGACGATTTCAAGGGTGGTCATGGCGGCCTTCTTAAATGAGCCGTCAGCACATAAAAAGCGGTCATTTGCTCCCTTTCCCGGGGCCGGTACCATACCGCGCGTGCCGTTGGCCGTGGTGGTGGCGCCGACAAAGTCCTTATGGGAAGCGGTGCTGTCATTATGCGCTGCAATGGCCGTTTCCATCTGTTCTACTGTCGGATAGATAATGCTGTTGTTGACGATGACTTCCACGTTCTGCGCGTTGCCGATGACAAAATTCAAATTGACGATTCGTTCTTCAATAGGCGTTGTCTTATCGTACAGGAAGCTGGCTTTATTCCCGGCTGTCGTATAGGCGTACAGCTGCTCTTCCCCGTTGTCTATTTTCGCCATCAGACCAATTTCGCGATGCCAGAATCCTGTTTCTACGGACTGATTGGATACACGGAACTGCACGGCAAACATGCCGTTTCCCTTGTCTTCAAACTGGGCAATTGGTGCGCTGAGCCGCTCATTCTTTATGGCAGTCAGCGCCAGTATATCTTCATTAGCCGCCAGCTGGCCGTCCCCTAATGCTACGCGGGTAAATGTCAGCGTCTGCCCGTTCTGGCTTTTGGCAATCATTTCCTTACCTATATTCGTGACAACAATCTTTGCAAACTGTCCTGTGCTTTGTACTGCATCATTCGCCATGTTTCATTCCTCCTATAATGTATAATCTGCCGGAATTGTCAGAATATCTGCCTCTGCGACTACGCCGATGCTGTGATACTCTTCGCTAGTTATGTCCCCAATATCATAGGACGTATCCGGCTCAATATTCATGTAAAAGTAGCTGGTAAGAGCGGCACCGACGTACCAATCCCCGTCAGCCTGGGCATAGCCGACGTATTTCCAGGCAATATGTGCCGGCACGTACAGTTGTAAGGCTGCTTCCAGGTTGGTAAAGCTGGTTACGGTCCCATCAGGGATTAAGATGTCAATGGCATACTGTTCCGGATGGTCTGTGACACTCCCTGCTTTTCCTGCAATATAGAGATTAACCAGCCGAGTCAGAAATGCCAGTGTTACCGTATCAGACCCATTCAGCCTGGCCAGAATCGCTCCGCGCCGGGTAGCATAATCCAGATTTGAATTCGTCGGCAGGCCCACAAAGGATTCCCAGTCAGCCAGTCCCCATGTAGCCATAGCCACAAAGAACTGCCGGGCCGTATCGTTTTGCTGGTTTCGCTGCGTTTCGTGCTCCCTTTCCAGGGCCGCCTGTACAGCGGAAAACGATGGGTCCTCATATAAAAACCGCGGCAAATACCGGGCCAGATGGACCGGCGTCGTCCGCAAAAACTGAAAATCAGCCGCCATGCAGCGTCACCTCCGTCACTGAGGGAATCTGCTCATTCGTTACGGCAATATTGTCTTTGGCACCATTAATCGTCAAATTATCGTAATCTTCCACCCTTGTTGCTGCGCTGTTTGTCAGGATAACTTCGCCAATTTTTGCATAGGAAATTTTCGTGCCGTCAAACTCTGTCGATGTAAAGAAATCGTTGATTGCTTTCTGAATAGCAGTCGAATCTCCAGCTCCTTTTGTCGGTGTAAGGGCAACAGACAATGCCAATACCTCCGGAGCGACGACTGTGACCGTTGCACCGATGGGATGCTGCGTTTCAATATAGGTCCGTACTTCTTCCAGCAAATGCTCAGATGCCGGCTGGCCGTTGGCGTCGGTAACGATGACCTTCACCGTGCCATTGCCGTTCCATAGCTTCTTGACGGCAATACGGCCTACACCCTGGATAGACGTGCCCCATTCAATGTAATTGTTTTCATTGCCTGACGTAGCCGGCATACGGACTTTAAAAATCAGCCGGTTATACAGCTCTTCGTCGCTCTCTTCATCAAACCCGTCATAGGTCGCCTGTTCATTCGTAACGGCTGTAATACCGGGAATCGACATGGGGATAACCGTAATCAGCCCTGCTGCTACGTTGCCATTTACGCCGGCAGTATCGGCCTCCACATCGATTTTGCCAGACTGTACAACGGCAGCTTCTTTTAACGTGTGAAACGTAATGCCGGACACGGTCGAGAAAATACTGCCTGCAGGGATGATTCCTGTTCCGGTAACCGTAACGGTTCCCAGCGCTTTTACGGCAATCTTACGAATCACGCCATGTTCTTCAGCCCGCATGGTCAGATATTCGCCGAAGCTCGTTGCCGCAAAGCCAGCTTTGTACATCTGCTCCCGTTCTACTTCCTGCTTGGAAAACTCGATGGCATTCGACGCCAGCACGTCATATTCAAAGGTACCTTCAAATTTAGCTGCATCGCCGCCTGTGTTCTCCTGCAGGTCCTGCAAAATAGCTTCCTGTTCTCTGGCCTCATACATGGATATTCACCTCCCCGTACACTGTCGTCAGTACCACGGCCACATCTACTTTTCGTTCTCGTTCATTGGCGTCCATGGTAATGCTGTCGATAGACCGGATATAGGGATTGACCATGAGGCATTCAATGATGACGCGCTTCAGCTCGCTGTATCGCTGCTGCACGCTCATGACCTTGCCGATAAACGGCTCCAGTTCCAGCCCATACTGCCAACTGTAGGCAAGGTAACGAAACCGTTCTGTCCGCAGAGCTTTGTAAATCCATACCTTGAGCGCTTCATTTTCTGTAACCATCAGGCGCCTGCCGCCGCCGTCATAGAGGAAGCAGTTATGCGTAAAATCCCAGGCCCATTCTCGGAACAGCGGCAGTTCTGCTTCCGCATCATTTGCGAGCATGCCTGGTACGGTTCCTGTGAAGGGATATTCTGCACTCATAGTTTCACCACCTTGTCCTTGATAATATAGAGCTGTTCATCCTGGCCATAGACGGGTTCTACGCTGACCAGATCGCCTGGTACCAACGTATCCGTCCAGGTAAGGTCATTGTCGATAGGATGATTATGGCTTTCATAGGCGGCATCACCGGACCCGCCGCCTCGATTCTGCGTCTCCCCGACGACATGCCGCGTATAGCCGCTCAGCAGATAGCTGGATATATAGCATTCCCGGGAAGTAAGAATAATGGTATTCAGTTTTACCTGTATAGCCGGCGGCGGTACCAGTACAATGCCGATCATCGTAGCTCGCGGAAGATTCTCCTGAGCAATGCCATGCATGACATTGACCACGGCTGTCATAGACTGGGCCGCTGTAGGTATATTTTTATCTGCCATCGTTCCCCTCCTTATATCCGAGATGTCTTGATAATCTTTGTCGGGGTCTGGCCAATATTGTATATGCCGCCAGTTCCTACGGCACCCCTGCCGCCATTGGCGCTGGAGTTGTTGCCGACATATTGGCCATTGCCGTTATAAATGACGACGTGGTCATTATCGCCATAGACCACACAGTCACCAACGGCCAGGTTCCCTTCGTCAAAAGCAATGACATTGCCGCTGCCGGCATTCGCTACCAGGCTGGGCACATCGGCAACGCCGGCATCATACTGGGATTTAAGATACGGGCTGTAATAACTGCCGATACGAGTAGATGCTTCCACGCAGCCATTGCTGCCGTGAGGCATGGTCGTTCCCTGCCAGGCCGCATAGCCTTCGTTGATACCTTCCTGCACATTCATGTTACCGCTGCCAATACCGCCGCCGTGGCCGCTGTTGGCCTTGGGTTCTTCCGGCAAAGCTTCTTTGTTCATGATATTTTCAAACTCGATCTCCAGTCGCATTTCATGAATGCCGTTTTCAAAAGTATGGGCATCAGACTTTACCCAGAACTTGCCAGACAATTCCGTAATGATGTCCTGAATCTGAATGGAATAGGACGATTTAACACGATAATCGCCCAGCAGATCCAGTACGCCGGACCGATCGGGGCCATGGAACAGCTTCTCGATTTGCTCCTGCGCATTTTCATTGGGATTCGTTTTGTATACGTCCTGAAACATGGAATACTTTTGGATCCAATCGTCCTTCGTCTGGTATCCCGTCATATTCCCTTGTTCATCCGTCACCATGACGCGGTCAATAAGCCCTTCAATGGATTCGCGGTACTGACTGTTTTCCACGTTGATATACTGGTCAGCAGAAAAATCAGGAATGAGTTCGCCCTTTTTAATGATATCCAGGGACGCCCCGTTCATGACGGGGTGAAATAATACATCAGGCTCGTCTTTCTTTTTGGCTGCGTTGAGCTGTTTGGCCGCTTCTGTATAGGCAATCATAATAATCTGGTATCCCGTCTTCTCCTGGGCAATGAAGGATACCTTCTTTCCTGTGGCTGCCAGATTTCCTACCTTGACACCCAGTTCTGCACAGACGGCCTTTGCTACATCTTCAGCCAGCATATCCGTAAATTTCCGCGTCATCTTGGACCGGCACAGCACGAAGAGATGGTCATAGCAGGTAACCGTAACCGTCGATTCCTGCGTATTTCGTTCAATGCAGTACACGTTCCCTTCAAACTGAAGCGTACCATCTTCATCGTATCCGTAGACCGTTTCGCCGGGACTGATAACGTAGGGCGTCAGATTGGGGTCCCGCGGCTCCAGAATATACGAAAATTCCAGTCGGCGCGCCACTTGCAGGCGCGAGCCTTCCCAGGTAATGCGTCCCGTGACGATATGAGATAAATCGTTGATTTGCTTCGTCTCTTTCGTCGTTGTATTACCCTTGGCATCTGTAATGGTTTCCGTTACCGTGCCGTAATGCTTGATAATCACTTGACCACCAGCTTTCGCAGCTTACTGGCATTATTGATAGCCAGATCCTTCAAATCGTTGCTCTGAACGATGCGCCTCCAGTGGTTGTAATCGCCATAGGCTTTCTTGGCGGCATCGCAGATATCGGCGCCTTGCTGCCAGATTGTCGCCGTCGTCGGCTGCGTCACGTCAGTAGGCCGTGCTTTCAGGCCGGTTGTATCATCGACCTGTTTGTCATTATTGGCCATAGGCGTATTCAGATTCTTGTATTCCGTAAGCGACAGCGTATAGTAGATATCCCGGCTGCCGTCCTGCTCTTTGTAGTCAAAGGACATGATACCAAACATAAGATTGACCGGCGTATCCGTAATAATGACCCGCACGGGCAGCCGCGCTTCTTTCCATTTATTGATGAGCTCAATACATTCCGACGGGGCTTTGCTGTCGCCTACAATAAAGGGATAATCATGCTGCAACGCCGGCAGGAAGCAGGAAAAGGACAGCGTCCGCAGTTTGGGCATGCCAAATACCAGGGCTTCGCCTAGCTGCGTAATATCGACGACCTTGTTTTTCTGTCCCGATGTGACCGTATATTCTCTCGGCGTCACAGGCAGCACCAGTGAATCCAGCTGGCCCTGCAAAATGACCTGCCGATGCAGGGTGCCGCCGCCCATGGCAAAGACAGACGACAAAATGTCCAGGGCATTGCCCAATGTACCTAATCCCATCAGTATGCACCTCCATAATTCAGCTGGCTCTGCTGGATGAGCCGGGCTAGGGTATAGGCAATCTTGTCGATATCCGCTTCTTCCCGGACAACGAAGGTGTTGCCCGACACCTGCACCGACGGCATGACGGTGCCGCCAGCCTGGGAAAACTGCTTCTGCAGCATCCGTTCCGTCGTCGCATGGGGATAAATCCAGCTGTTGCCAGGCAGGCGAATCAATTCGCCGCCCCGTTCATTGACCTCAGTCCAGCCGCCGGCAAAATTGACAGCCCCCGTCGCATGACCTGGAATCAGGCTGCCTATGTCAAAATTAAAAGATGGCAATGAAGGAAGCGAAATACTGGAAGCCTTGCTGGAAATATCCTCCCAGGCACTGGCCGCGCTAGCTTTCAGCGGTCCCCATACATTGGCATCAAACCATCCTGTAATGCCGCTCCAGGCGCTTTCGATGCCGCCCTGCGCCGAATTGGCGCCGTCTATAATCCTTCTCCATGTGCTGGATGCCCATTCTCCCAGCTCGCTCAGGGCATTACATGCGCTGTCTTTCGCCTGAGAAAAGGAGGCAGACCAGGCCTGATTCTTCTCTGCTGCCGTCTGGGCAATCAAGTCCCAGCAGCCAGAGGCAAAAGACTGGGCTTCGCCGGTCTTGGCCTGCATGTAACTTGCAAAGTTGTCCAGCGTCTGATGGATGCTTTGTTCCCAATCCTGCCCAGTTGCTTTCAGCTGCTCACAGGACTGGGTATACGTGGCAACCCATTCCTGATTTTTGGCGGCGAATTGCTGAGTAATGCCATCCCAGTCCATGCCGCCAATAGCCTGACCAAGAGCCCCGCCGCCAAATGACCCGGCAATGCCGCCAATGGCGCCGCCAATTGCAGCCCCTGGGGCCGCTCCTACGCCGCCGAACATGGCGCCGATACCAGCGCCGGCTGCAACTCCCGCTTTCGTGCCGGCAATCCAGCCAGCCGTACTGCCAATGGCTCCGCCAGCAGCCTGACCGCGTTGTCCTTCTGGCGCCATGGCCATATCGAGCATTCCATTAGCCAGTGTCAGGCCCAGGCCCCAGCGACTGGCCAGCCGCGTCAATCGGCTCAGACGGCTGCCGCCCGGCGCAGGTTTCGGCTGCTGTGATGGCCCGCCGCCCGGCGACGGCGTTCCCGACCCCGGCGCTGTACTGCCATTGACAATGACCGTTCTGGCATTGATGACCATATCAGACGGCATGGAACCGCCGCCAGGAAGAGATGCCGGCCGGGATGTTGCAAGCCCCGTCAGATAATCTTTCGCTCGTTTGGCAAGGCTGGCAATCTTTACAAGCCCTGCCACCAAGGCACCGCCGGCCAGAACAGAACCGACGCCATCCATGGCCAGGGCTTTGTCTTTCAGGTCTTTAAAGGCCGTACCCAGACCTTTCAGAATGGCCTGCACTCCCAGGCCGTTTTGCTGCACGCTGTTACTAAATACAGTCAGTACCCTATCAGCTTCCTGCACAAAGCTGCGCAGACCAGATGCTGCATTTCCCTGCATCAGCCGCATGGTGAAAGTATCCCAGTCACCGGATAAGTATTCCAAATCACCGGCCAGATTATCCAGCCTGGTTTTGGCCATTTTCTCAGCTGCACCGTTGGAATGATCAATAGCGTCGGCCAGAGAATTAAACTTATCGTCCGATTCATTAACGATAGCCAGTAATCCGCCCATGGCATCCTGCCCGGCTAATGCCGAAGCGACAGAGGCCTTCTGTGCCGGCGTCAGGTCCCGGAATCCGGCCCGTAAGTCGCGCAGGATTTGCCGGAATGGTTTCATATTCCCGGATGCATCTGTAATGGATATGCCCAGCTGATTCATCGCATCAGCCGCTTCTTTTGGCGGGTCAGCCAATCTGGTCAAGAGGGACCGCAGACTGGTGCCGGCCGTTTCTGATTTAATACCGGCATTGGCCATAGTACCGATGGCAATGGCCATATCCTGTATGCTGTAGCCCATGGCTCCAGCCAGTGGCGCTACATACTTAAAGGTATACCCCATCTTGCCGACGCTGGTATTAGAATTCGTGGCGGCCGCTGCCAACACATCAGAAAACATGGCCGCATCTGATGCCTGTAGCCGAAATGCGGATAAGGCGTCGGTCACGATATCCGACACGCTGGCCAGGTCTTCCCCAGACGCGGCTGCCAGATTCATGACACCCGGAAGCCCTGCCATCATTTCGTCCGTTTTCCAGCCGGCCATGCCCATGTATTCTAATGCCTGTGCCGATTCCAGCGCAGAGAATTTCGTTTCTGCACCCATTTGAATGGCTTTTTCTGTCAGTCGCTGAAAATCAGCTGCACTGGCGCCGGAAATAGCTCGTACTGCCGACATTTCCTTTTCAAAGTCCATATAGCCTTTCACGGCATCATAAACACCAAAGCCCATGCCAGCCGCCCCGGCCATCTGCACGGACGTGCCCATGAGCGCACCGCTGGCCATGTTGGACAGGCCATTTTTCATCTGATTCAGCGGTCCATTGCCACCAGACAGATTTTGACGTACATTGACAACAGCCGTATACGTTTTCCCCTGGAACTGCCTGAGCCCGGACTTTACCCTGGAAATCGTCTGAGACGCTTCATCTTTTGCCCGTATTGTGGCGGCATAAACACCGCGGATGCCGGACAGAGATGTCTTGGCCTTGGCGGCCTTCTGAGATAAACCAACTGCTGCCACACCGGCACGCTGCATCTCCGCTGCCGCTTTATCAACGGCCGGAGACACATCCTGCAGGGATTTCGAGAAGGAGGAAAAGCCGGACTGCGCTTTTTTGACCTGTGCTGTGAAGTTGTCTTTTAATTCTAATGTTGCGCTTAATACGTACTCACTCATTTCGGTTTCCCTCCCCCCGCAATCACGGCCAGCTCAGCCTCTCGTTTCTGAGCCATCTCCATAGCTGCATGGCAAAACAATTTTTCTGTTGGTGATAACGAAAAGAAATAGGCCAACGTATGTCCCTTGAGGACCAAAAAAGCGGCTGTTGCCGCTTCCCAGTCCTCAGTAATTAGTTTTTTACGTCTTCATGTACTTTCGCTGCCAGCGTCTTACCATACCCGGCGCATTCCAGAATCTTTCGAGCTAATGCAGGCGCTTCGCCTGGGTCAAATAGCTTTCCGATAATATCCGTCGGTTCCACGCAGCCATAGGCTTCCTGCAATTTGGCGTCTTTCAGATTGGGGGCAACGACAAGATTTAAAATAGCGTACTCATCGGCACCGTCACTCATGTCAAAAATTTCCGACGCCATAGACCGGGACGCTTTTTTGACCGTTACCGTTCCAATGCTGGTCTGAATGTCAAATTGTTCCTCTTTCTTGGCTAAAATCGCATCTTTCTGCTTCAGTAATTCCTGTATACTAACTGCCATATTATCATCTCCTATTCCACCGTTTCAATGAACTGTGCATCTTCCGGCGTAAAGCCAAAGGGAAATTCCTTTTCTACGACTGTCCCTTTTTCAAAGGTCATGAGCGTCAGTTCATTAAACCATACGTTATCAATGGAGCAGCGTTCTTTCTGTCCATCTGCCGCATCCGGATCTTCAATCAGGCCAACCAACGTAGCTCGCGGATCACGGCCGGATTTGTATTCTTCCAGGTACTTGTTAATATTGCGGTTAATGACCGATTTGATGGTAATTGTCCCCGTACCTGTCAGGGATACGATCTTGCTATCCTTGCTGTTGCCAATGAGGACGTCTTCCCGGTCTGCTGTCACTTTGGCTTCAAACTTGGAAATTTCAAACAGCACTTCATTGTCCCACCATACTTTACCGTGAGATCCATTCCAGCGGCGTCTGCCGCGATATGTTACCGATTCAGCTTCTCTGGCCATATGTATTCCTCCTTACTACATCATAAAGGTAATCTTCAAATCTTCCATGGCATTGACCGGCGTAATACGGCCTGTCAGATATACGTAGGTTCCCGTATTGTATTCCCGGATGGCCTGCTTGGTCATCGTGCCGGGATCATCCCCATGCAGGACGACATAATCCCGCTGCGCTTCTTCATCAATATCGACGTAATTCTGTGCCGTATCGCTGTTATCGAGGACGTTGCCCTTGAGCCCATTGAAATATACGCCAATGGCGGCGATAAAGTTCATTTTGTGGTTGTAATCGTTAATATACTTGCCTACATACGATGTCTTGAACGTATCACGGATATCGTCCTGAATCATGTCAATGGCTTCGACAATCTTGATGAAGCGGAAATCCTGGCCTACGTCCGTCGTAAACGTGGTCAGGCTGTTGATGGCCCGGGCAATTTTGACGCCGTTATCGTCTTTTTCGTCAAACAGTACCAATTCGCCGTTATTGATATTGCTGTCAATGTCTTCGTAAGCCGCACAGCTTACGACTTCGTCCAGCGTGTAATACGTGGCACTGCGGTCCAGTGCAAGGCCAGCCAGGATGCCGGCAATACGTGCCGTATACTGCGTCGCCGTATAGGTAATGTACGGTTCTGCTGCAGCCTGTGCTTGTCCAACGACAGCATTCCCTGCTGCGGCGCTGGCATCATAGTCCGGATTGGCTACCTGAATAGCTCCAGTCGTAAAATTGATGACGCCTTTATCATCTGCCGGCTGATCGGCAACGACAGCCTTAAATGTTTTGCGCTTGTTATTGCGCTGCGCCTTGATCCACGACGCCAGGTCTTCCATGTCCTGCGCTGTCCCCGTAGGTGCGCAGATGTAATTCCACTTCACATCGGCAATTTTCTTCAGGATATCGGCCTGGGTCAGCTGGGCATTTTCGACGTCGCTGTTTGGCAATGTGTATACCAGGATGCGCAGCGGCGTGCCGAGAAGGCACTTTTTAATCAGGTCTACATTGCTGGCCGATAAGCCCGTATCGGGGATATCGGTCACATCGTTAATCTTGTAATACGACGACGTGTCGGTCGTTTCATTCTTCAGTATCATCACGACGATCCCGCGGGCGGAACGGGCAATGGCACTGATAGCCTTCGTTTTAAAATCAATAATGACCGACGGGCGGCCAAATACTTCCTGTTCGTTTGGCATGGTTTTACCTTCCTTTCGTAATCGTAACCTGCAGCTCTTCCATGAGCTCATCTGTCAGCCGTGCAGCTTCACGGTAGTCAGCAAATTCCAGGTTAAAAATATAGTGCAGCACATCATCATGGATAGTTGTTTCTGCATCGAGTACCGTAATGGCCCGGTCTTCCACGTAGAATACAGGCCGGATGAGCACATCTACCGTATCGGCGATGTCATACAAAACGGCCCGGTCCACACGGCCGTACTCATCTTCGTCCGGCACGAAGGTAATATCGATCTGTATGGTTCGCTCGCTGTATATGTCATCAAACGTATGAGTGATAGGCTGCATTTCCACATAAAAATACGGCGCATCTCGTTTTTCTACATGGTCGAAATGCACCGCATAATCTGGGCAGTTTTTCTTGAGTAAGGCCGTGATGGCCTTTTTGATACTTCGTAATCTAATCATCGCCAAATATATTCTCCATAATTTGTTTCGCGTCGTCCCGGAAGGTTTTACTAGACTGTTGCATTGCACGATGTAACATTTTTTTGCCGGGTACAAACCGCCCTCTGTGATTCCTGACACGGTGGCCGTATTCGACGTGAGCGGCATATTCGACATTATTGTAAACCGTAATAGAACCCTGTGAAGCGCGGGTACGTTTCCAACCGTCATCTCTTAAATGACCTGTATCTACAGGCGTATTGTCTTTTGCCTTTCCCAGGATAACCTCCGCTTCCTGGGCGACAAACTGATTTCGTTTTGCCGGTCCTTCTTTGACAATACGGTCCAGATGGTCGCCAAAATCGTCAAATCCATCAAAGGTAAGTCCCATCAGGCCTCACTCTCCCTTCGTACGCTGATTTCCTGATGCGTCGGATACTGGAACGCCTGCGCCGCATACAGCACAAAAGACTGGCCTTCATGGGTAATAGTCAGCACATCGTCTGGCCGGATATCATACGACGGTTCCAGGCAGATACGCAGGTCCGTCCGCAGCCAGTATTCCCGGTTGCGCTTCTCGCTCTGCAGCTCTTTGCCGTACTGGCTCAGCTTGCAGGGCACGTCCGTATACACGGCAGTCATGGCAAAGCTATCGGCGCCTTCCTCGTCCTGGGTCCGCACTTGCCGGGATACAGTGACCCGGTCGTGATACATGTACTGCATCAGGGCTGCCCGGCATTGGCTATATGGCAGGTTCATTCAGGCCACCTCACTTTACGATAGATATGGAGCTGCGGCTTGATGCTGTCAAAATCTGCCTGCGTTGCGGTTCCTACTGCCGATACTTCGGATACAGCAAACTGGAACTCCGTGTCGTTCTGCTTGATGCTTTTAAGTGGGGCGGCAACATCGCCGGCACTGCCACTCGATGTATTGCGGCACCATTTGGCAATCATCTGAGCTGCTGTAAAGGTCAGGGCTGCCGGAAAATCCTCACGATGGCAGTAATCCAGGACATTACACACAAACTGCTGCGCATACATAGGAAGCAGCATCTGCAGCTGCGTGTCGCATGAATCGACAAGCATGCGGGCTTTATTCACAATGTCTTTCTCGGCCTCGTCAGCAGATAGATACAGCATTTGTCTCCCCTCCTTTCAGGCATGAAAAAAGCACCCACTATATCGCGAGTGCCAATATAACCGTTTCTTAATGCATACCGGGCGTAATATCTTTCATGCCTTTCAGTATGCGATACGCTTTATGCATCATATCATTATTTTCCAGATACTCCATGCCTTTCAAGGTAATGGTTGGGCTCAAAAGTTTAATATCCCAAGTATCTCCGCTTAAAGGAATCGGCTCAATTCCATCAATATATCCCGCATCATACAGCATAATCATAATGTGAACAAACCGCTTCTCCGTAACGTGAAAATTTTCAGCAGACAGTTTGGACCAGTCTGGCTCTTCATAATCCAGATACTTATCCAAAAGGGAAAGAATCTGGTAAATCAGCTTGAAATTAGCCATGAATACGCTCACTCCTATTTAATAAATACATCAATTGGGGTGATGAGGACATTCCATGCACCGTTCGCGAAAATTTTTATTCTTAGTAAACTCAATATGTCCT
>NZ_CATWFF010000049.1 GCF_958350005.1 uncultured Megasphaera sp.
CTTTCATCATATCCGGCGTCATGTTGTCGAGCATGATAATATCGGCGCCGGCATCGACGGCTTCCCGCACCATGTCCAGCGTTTCCGTTTCCACTTCGATTTTGCGGACAAAGGGCGCATAGGCCCGGGCCATTTCAATAGCGTTCCGGACCGATCCGGCTGCGCCGATGTGGTTGTCCTTGAGCATGACGCCGTCAGACAGATTATAGCGGTGGTTACAGCCGCCGCCGACAGTAACGGCATACTTTTCCAGAAGCCGCATATTGGGCGTCGTCTTCCGCGTATCCAGCAGCCTGATCTTGCTGCCGGCCAGCATGGCCACGACACTGCGCGTATACGTAGCAATGCCGCTGAGACGCTGCAGATAATTCAGTGCCACCCGTTCCCCGGAAAGAAGGACCCGTATGTCACCGCGCAGCACGGCCAGTTTCTGTCCTTTCGTCACAGTATCACCGTCTTTGGCAAAAAAGGTAATCGCCACAGACGAATCGAGGAGTTCAAATACCCGGGCAAAGACGGGCAGGCCAGCAATGACGCCGTCTCCCTTGCTCAGAAGTTCCACTTCTCCCTGACAGGCTTCAGGCATGACGGCATTGGTCGACACATCTTCACTGCTAATATCTTCCTGCAGGGCCAGGAGCAGCAGCGGGTCGACGTGCAGTTTCATCGTAATCGGATTGAGTTCACTCATTGTGCAGACCGCTCCCGTTCCATTTCTGCCAGCACTTCCATTTTATACTGTGCTGCCAGGGTATGTTCTTCTTTCCGGAGAACGGCTAATTCCTGCTGACTGAGAGCGGAGAAATCGGCCTGTTCTTCCGGTTCGTGCTGCAGATTCTGGCATACCTGACCAGCTGCCCGTTCGGCAAAGACCAGGCTTTCCAGCAGAGAATTGCTGGCCAGACGGTTTTTGCCGTGTACGCCATTGCAGCTCGTTTCACCGACGGCGTACAGTCCGTCCATAGTCGTCTTGCTGTACTTGTCAACGTGAATGCCGCCCATGAAATAGTGCTGTGCCGGCACGACGGGAATATACTCTTTCGTCGCGTCATACCCTTCTTCCAGGCATTTCTGGTATATATTGGGGAAATGGTTCAGAATCGTATCTCTGCCGAGGACCGTCATATCCAGCCATACGTAGGGCATATGGTCTTTGGCCATTTGCTTGCGGATTTCTGCAGTCATGAGATCACGGGGCAGTACTTCATTGGCAAAGCGCATGCCGTTTTTGCCGCGCAGCTTGGCCCCTTCGCCGCGGACCGATTCGGAAATGAGAAAACTCCGTCCCGGTTTGGTCGTATACAGCGAGGTGGGATGAATCTGCACGTAATCAATATGTTCCAGTTCAATGCCATGACGGCGGGCAATGGCCAGAGCATCACCGGTCAAGTGCGGGAAATTCGTCGACCGTTCATAAAGGCCGCCGACGCCGCCGCTGGCCAGAATCGTCTGATCCGCTTCGATGGCAGCATACGAGCCATCCTGACAGCGGGCCATAATGCCGAGGCAGCGGTTGTGGTCAGCTACAATATCTACCATGGTCGTATATTCCCAGATCGTTACATTAGAACGTTTCCGTACGGCAGCGAGGAGCTTGCTCGTAATTTCCTTGCCCGTAATGTCTTCGTGATATAAAATACGCGCTTTGGAATGGCATCCTTCCCGCGTATAATCCAGCTGGCCATTCTTTTTGGCAAATTCGACGCCATAGGCAATGAGCTGATCGATAATGCTGCGGGATGAGCGAATCATAATATCCACAGATTCACGGCGGTTTTCATAATGGCCGGCTTTCAGCGTATCTTCCATAAAACTGTCGTAATCAGCGGCATCACGAAGTACGCAAATCCCGCCCTGAGCCAGATAGGAATCGCTGTTTTCTGTCTGATCCTTCGTAATCATCAGTACCTTCGTATGTTCCGGGAGATGCAGAGCTGCAAACAATCCGCTTGCTCCGGTACCTACGATCAATACGTCTGTTTTCACATGTTTCATCGGTTATTACCTCGATTATCTTTCTGAATAGTACTTCTACTGCGCCAGTTCCAACATCCGTTCCAGGGCCTGGAGAGACTTGCAGCGCACGTCATCAGGCACATGAATTTCGCCGGAGCCGTCGCGCAGGCAGTTGCGCACTTTTTCCAGCGTCACCTTCTTCATATTAATGCAGTACTGATATTCCATGGCCGGATAAAATTTCTTGTCCGGATTGCGCGTCGACAGCTCATACATGACGCCGTTTTCCGTGCCGATAATGAATTCCCGTTCCGGCGATTCCGTCGCATACTGAATGATCCCGGACGTACTGCCAATATAGTCGGCCATGGCCAGCACTTCTTTCGGGCATTCCGGATGCGCCAGAAACAGGGCATTCGGATGGTCGTGCTGACACTTTTTCACATATTCCGGATCAATGGCATTGTGGCGGGGACAGTATCCGTCATTACAGATCACATTCTTTTCCGGCACCTGCGTACCAACATAATAGCCCAGGTTTTTATCAGGTACGAAATAGATATTCTTCTGAGGCAGCTTGCGAATAATTTTCACCGCATTTGACGAAGTAACGCAGACGTCGCAGTATGTCTTGATTTCTGCCGTCGAATTGATATAACATACGACAGCCAGGTCATCATATTTCTGCCGCATCGCTTCAATCTGGCCAGGCGTAATCATGTGCGCCATGGGACAGTCTGCCGTAATGTCCGGCATGAGTACGGTCTTGTCCGGATTGAGAATCTTCGCGCTTTCCCCCATAAACCGGACACCGGCAAACACAATGGTTCCGGCATTCGTTTCGTTGGCTTTTTTGCTCAAATAAAAAGAATCGCCAATAAAATCGGCAATTTCCTGAACCTCATCGGGCACATAATAGTGGGCCAGAATAACGGCATTTTTTTCTTTTTTCAGCCGTGCAATTTCATCTTCAATATATTCCATGCTGTACCTTCGCCTCTCTGCATCTTTTTACACGCTATTATACCATCATTTATTTACACCTGACAAGACAA
This sequence comes from uncultured Megasphaera sp., assembly GCF_958350005.1. GTDB lineage: Bacteria > Bacillota > Negativicutes > Veillonellales > Megasphaeraceae > Megasphaera. The sequence goes on from NZ_CATWFF010000049.1 coordinate 3,012, forward strand.
TGGCGCCGATATAATGAAGTATATATAACTTGACTGGCTTCACATGTATATATGCAATATTGATATGATTCCGGCTGCTTCCTTCTTTCTGGCCTGCATACAGCCATAATACCGGGATTTTACTGATTCTTTACAGCCACCCCCTCTGCATGACCGCTCAGTTCCCTCTTTCCCTCCGGGAAAGGTCGTTTACAAGGGAGAAAAAACAGGATATAATGAGCTGTACTAAGTAAACGGGTGAACATTATGAACAACACATTAGGAAAACATTTACTCATCGATTTTTATAACTGCAAGGCCAAATGGACGTCACCGGAAGAGCTGCACACCTTGGTTTCCCGTGCACTCGAACTGGCCGGCGCGCCCCTGGAAGGGCATGCCTACTATGAAATGGAAAACGAAATGGTCTGCATGGCCGTTTCGGCACATGCCCATATCTGCATTCACGCCTATCCGGAACTGGCCTATGTGGCAATTGACATTTACAGCTTCAACGTCGACCTGCAGGCCAGCCAGATTATGCATGCCCTGAAGAACAGCCTGCAGTCAGACCGCATCAAGGCGACGAGCGTACGCCGCGGCGACTTTGGCTCTATCCGCGATATGCGTCCCAAACGGAACTCAAAAATTACGACAGTGCGCCGCATGAAGAATACAGGCGCTACGATCAAAAAGACGAGCGTCAAAATGTTCAATATTCTGCGCCATCCCCAGAAGATGCGCCGCAGCCGCAGAACACCGCAGAAGTAACGCCATATGAGAAGGGTTTGAACTGTCATGTACATGGTTTCTTTAAAGCAGGCTGCCGGTCTTGGCATGGAGGAACTGGATTCTCTGGACACGATCACGGCAGAGCTGCTCAAATTTATACAATTAAAAAATCAGCGGCTGTATACCCATTCGATTCAGGTCGCCAATTACAGTGTCAGCATTGCTACGAAAATGGGGCTGCCCAAAAGTGAAATTGAACAGATCAAGTACGCAGCGCTGCTGCACGATGTAGGCCTTCTTTTTGTCTCCAATACGCTGCTGGCAAAAATCCCCTATCTGAACCGGGCCGAACGGGGACTGTACAAACGCCATGCTGCCGGCGGCGGCAATATGCTGGAAAACATTCCCTGCTGTCAGGATATTATTCCCAGCATCCGCTATCACCACGAACGGTGGGATGGTTCGGGATTTCCCAAACACCTGCGCGGTGCCAATATCCCCCTGGGAGCGCGCGTAATTGCTGTTGCCGATTACTACGATATGATTATCAACCCGTCAACAGAATTCTGGGCAAAGACAAAACAGCAGGCCGTCCGCGAACTGTTCAGCGCATCGGGCCTGCTGTTTGATCCTGAAGTAGTAAAAGCCTTTATTGAAACATTGGGATAAGAATGGCTAGACGGCATTGCTGGCAACGACCAGCCCCGTCACCGACAGAGCGCCGCCCTGTTTCAGAGCCCTGGCACAGGCTTCCATGGTCGTCCCGGTCGTATAAATATCATCAACCAGTAAAATATGTTTCCCCTGTACCAGATGCGGGCCTTTGATTTCAAAGGCCCGCTTTATATTTTCTTTCCGCTCCTGCCGGCCTAACTGCCACTGCGCAGCAGTCATGCGGACTCGCTGCAGCACAGGGCTCCAGGTCCAATGCCGTTCTGCCCAGGAACGAAACAGGAGGTCTGTCTGATTAAATCCCCGCTGCCGTTCCTTTTCCGGAGCCAGCGGCACCGGAACGACCATATCGATATGGCTCAGCCGGTCCATCCAGGGAAACTGAGCAATAACGTACTGACAGGCCGTGCTGTACGACAAGGTTCCATTGTATTTAAGGCGGTGCAGTATGTTCCGCATGGCACCGCCATAATCAGTCAGGCAGTAACAGCCGTCCAGACTGCGCACAGCTGCTGTACGGCTAATCCGGCGGGGACGCCAAACTGCTGCCAGACAGGCAGGACACCACTGCCCGGCCTGGGCCACAGCGGCACGGCACGCCGGACAACGCGGCGGATACAGCAGATGCAGGAACAGGTTCTTCCATTTCGTCAGCATAATTCCTCCTTCCGCAGCCGCTGTGTCAGCAGCGTAAAGCGCCGGCTCGTCCGTGTATTCTGTACGGCCGCCTGCAGAGCCTTCTGCGTCCCGACGAGGATGACCTTGCGCTTCGCCCGCGTCACAGCCGTATACAGGAGATTACGCTGCAGCATAATGGCATGGCTGGCAACAATGGTCATAATAACCGTATGATATTCACTGCCCTGGCTTTTATGTACCGTAACGGCATAGGCCAGGGTAATTTCGTCTGTTTCCGGTCCTTCATAACGCACATCCTGTTCGGGATAGCGTACGTATACACTGTCGCTCTGTATGGCGAAAATCTCGCCTATATCGCCGTTAAACACGCCCTTATCATAATTGTTGTGTTTCTGCATGACCTTATCGCCAATGCGGAACAGCTGCTTTCCGGCCTTATATTCATTTTTGCCGGCAGCCGGGCCGTTGACGGCAGCCTGGATCATCGTGTTCAAGTTGTCGACGCCGCAGGGATTGCGGTACATGGGAGCCAGCACCTGGACGGCAAACATATCCTGCCGCTCTGCCGTTTCCGCCATATACAGGGAGCATACTTTCGCCGCCCCTTCTTCCTCGCTGTCAATGGCAACAAAGCGGAACTCTGCATCTTCATTGACCACAGGAAGGCGGCCGTGATGAATCAGATGGGCATTCGTAACGATGCGGCCCCCTTCGTGCTGGCGAAAGATCGTATCCAGGCGAACAACGGGAACGACGCCGGACTGAATAATGTCATGGAGGACCGCGCCGGCACCGACAGAAGGCAGCTGATCCGCATCGCCTACGAGAATGCAGCGGCACCGCACGGTCAGGGCCTGCAGCACATGGTACAGCATTTCCATATCCAGCATGGACACTTCATCAATAATCAGCAGATCTGCCGGCAGCGGCTTGGACTCATTGTATTCAAAGACCTGGGCCGTTCCCTGAAAACCATCTGGTACCAGAAGGCGGTGAATGGTCTTGGCTTTGCGCTCCGTCGTTTCAGCCAGCCGTTTGGCCGCTCTGCCTGTAGGGGCGCACAGCAAAATGCGCAGCCCTTCCTGCTCTGCCAGGCGAATAATGGCCTGGACGACCGTCGTCTTCCCTGTCCCGGGGCCGCCGGTAATGACCAGCATGCCCGATGCCAGGGACTGGGAAACGGCTTCCCGCTGTTTGTCGGCCAGGGAGAAATGACAGGAATCCTGCCAGCGATCGAGAAATAATTCGACATGGGTCCGCACTTTCGGCGGCTTTTGCGCCATCATGGCCTGAATATGCTCGGCAATAACCGTTTCTTCCTCATAGGCCTGCGGTGTATAGACATAGATTTCGCCGTTATACGATTCCGTATACAGCTGCCCCATCTCAATGGCCTGCCGCAGTGCATCGTGGAGCAGCAGCGCATCAGCCCGCAGAATGAGGGAAGCCCGCCGGGCCAGTTCCGTATCGGGCATGCAGACACTGCCATTCTGGGTCATATCCTGCAGCACATAGGCCAGGCCGGCGGCCAGCCGCTCCGGTGCCTGCGGGTCTGTCCCGTACGCCAAGGCAATCTGATCGGCCCGCTTAAAGCCAATGCCTTCAATTTCAGCAATCATGCGGTACGGTTCCTCTGTCAGCACATAGGCCGCTTCGTCGCCGTATTTCTGTACGAGCCGTGCGGCGTACCGGCCGGCTACGCCGTGCTGCTCCAGATCCAGAGCCAGATCGTTGACCTGCTTTTCCTCACAGAACGACTCCGTAATAACGGCCAGTTTCTTCGGACCGATGCCTTCAATTTCCAGCAGGCGCTGCGGATTCTGTTCCATTATTTTCATCGTATCGGCGCCAAAAGCAGCTACAATGCGATGGGCCAGGGAAGGGCCGATGCCCTTGACGGCACCAGATGCCAGAAACCGTTCTACCCCTTCATCTGTATCCGGTACCAGCCGCTTCCACAGCGACGCTGCCAGCTGGCGGCCATAGCGCTTGTGCTGTACCCAGCGTCCCTGAATATCCAGCCTGTCGCCGACCAGAGGCTTGCTGCCGTGCCCCGTCACCGTCAGCAGTGCATCGTCGTCATCGCGGTGAATGCGGAAAACCAGATAGTCCGAATCTGGCGCTTCAAAGACCACCCGGTCTACAACACCCTGTACATGTTCCAATGCATCCATATTACAGTTTCATATGCTCCCGTTCATAGTTTTTACTTTCATCCATAATACACTGATAAATGTTCCGCAAGTACGGAGCCAGTTCTTCATGTTCCGCCAGGGCGGCAATTTTATCCAGCACCTGCCGTTCCCGGCGGGGATCAAAAATTTCCATGTGGTGACGTTTCTTGTATGCTGCCACTTTGGCGACTACTTTCATTCGCCGTTCCAGTATATTCGTAAGCTCTCTGTCCAACGCATCAATTTCCTGACGGTACACTGATAACTCCATAGCGGCTCCTTTCTGTCTCTCATCGCAGTTTCAAAGTATAGTACTATTTATTATACGCTACATCTGCCGGTCTTGGAAGGCAGTCTATCCCTTTTTTGTATAGCAAAAGGGATATATTCTATTTGTCACACTCTGTATGATTCGTTATAATATAGACTAGTGTGTATAATTGTATAAAAAGGTGTGATAACATGCAAGAAGAACAACAACAGCCACAGAAACAGGGGCTGCGGCGCAGTCTGAAAGCCCGCCATATGAACATGATCGCCATTGGCGGCGCTATTGGCACGGGCCTCTTTGTGGCCGGCGGCGAAACAGTCAGCACAGCCGGTCCCGGCGGCGCTCTCGTCGCCTATTCGCTCATCGGCATTATGGTATATTTCCTCATGACCAGCCTTGGCGAAATGGCTGCCTATCTGCCCGTAAGCGGCTCCTTTGAAGCCTATGCCAACCGGTATGTAGACAAATCCCTCGGCTTTGCCCTGGGCTGGAATTACTGGTTCAACTGGGCCATTACAGTTGCCGCCGAACTCGTAGCCGGTGCCCTCATCATGAAGTACTGGTTTCCCGACGTGCCTGCTGCCGTATGGAGCGGCCTGTTTTTATGCATCCTCTTCGTCCTCAACTACCTGTCGACCCGCTCGTACGGAGAAAGCGAATTTATCTTTGCCGGCATCAAGGTGCTGACCGTACTGGTATTCCTCTTCTCCGGGGCCTGCCTCATTCTGGGCCTGGGGCCGGAACCGTCACCGGGAACGGTCAACTGGACCCTGGGCGAGGCCCCCTTCGTCGGCGGCTTTACGGCCATGCTTGGAATCTTCATGGTCGCCGGCTTTTCCTTTCAGGGTACGGAAATGATCGGCATTGCCGCCGGTGAAAGCGAAAATCCGGAAAAGAACATTCCCCGCGCCGTCCATTCGATTTTCTGGCGTATCCTGCTGTTTTATCTGGGTTCCTTTATCGTCATAGGCTTTCTCATTCCCTATACGGACCCCAACCTGCTGAACTCCAGCATCGAAAACATTTCCATCAGCCCATTTACGCTCGTATTTGAACGGTTCGGCCTGGCAGCGGCTGCTTCCATCATGAACGCCGTCATCCTGACTGCCGTGTTGTCTGCCGGAAATTCCGGGCTCTACGTGTCGACGCGCATGCTCTACGCCATGGCCGAAACAGGGCAGGCTCCCAAATGCTTCCTGAAGCTCAACAAACGGGGCGTTCCTTCGTATGCCCTGTTTGCAACCGTCGTCTTTGGCTTTGCTGCGTTCCTGACTTCCCTCATCGGTGAAGGCCGGGCCTATGACTGGCTCGTCAATATCAGCGGCATGGCCGGATTTATTACGTGGATCGGCATTGCCATCTGCCACTACCGTTTCCGCCGGGCCTATATCGCCCAGGGCCATGACCTGAAAGACCTGCCCTATCGGGCGGCGCTCTACCCTTTCGGGCCCCTTCTCGCCCTGGCCATGTGCCTCATCGTCACAGCCGGTCAGAACTACTCGGCCTTTACGGGCACAGAAATCGACTGGTACGGCGCCAGCGTTGCCTATATTGGTATACCCGTGTTTCTGGCCGTATATTTCTATCATAAAGTAACGCGCCATACATCGATTATTCCCCTAAAAGACGTCGATGTATCACGCCATTCGTCACAGCACTGATGAATGATAAAGAGACTGTCCCATCCGCCCTGCTCTCGCTGAGCAGACGGACCAGGGCAGTCTCTTTTTATATGCCAGACAGCCCTTCCGGATCTGTACTCACTTTTCTGCGCTGCGGCGGCTGAACCAGCGGATGCGGCACTGACGGCAGCAGAAAATCCGCCGCCGATCCAAGGGATCCGTAACTGCAACTACTTTGCCGCATTCTTTGCAGGTAAATTCCCGATACACCGTAGCAGCCTTGACCTTTTTCGAATGTTTCCAGTATAGTTTTTCACAATGCTGGGAACAGAATTTCATGCGCCCATCTGACCGATCCCGGACTTTTACCAGCTTCTTGCATTTCAGGCAGCGAAATTCACGAATAACCGGAGCTGTTGAGGATTTTTCCGGCCGTACGTCATTGGCGCCATGCCGGTTTGCATACCGCCGGCATTCATAACTGCAGTACTTTTGTATGGACCGCCGTGGTGTAAACTCTTTTCCGCAAATAGGACAAATCATAGTCGTTCCTTTCTGTCAGGGCCGTACCGCTTCACGTCAGCAAATTCGCGTTCTGCCGCGCACCCCCCATATGACAGGATGTGCTCCAGAACCTGGCTGAACCGGAAATATGCGCCCACCTCCGTAGTAGATACGTAAATTGTAATACATTCATTCAGTAAAAATCAATGGGTACGCCGAAAAAAACAAAATTACTGTCTTTTTTACAACGCATATAAAAACAGCTTCCTGGAACCTATCTCCAGAAAGCTGTCATACTCTTTATTTTACAGTAATCAATTCATACTCTCTCGTGCCCAGACCGATTTTTTCGCCGTGAATGAGCGTGCTTTCCCAGTTGACATTGGGATTGCTGTCCAGGAAATTGTCGTGATGATGGTGCCAGTCCGGCTTGGCCAGATGATCGGACAGCTGGCTGTTCGGCAGAGGCGTTGCTTTCAGACAGGCATCGACACAGGCCTGATCCAGCGCAACCGGGTCAAAGGAAGCAAACATGCCGATATTGGGCAGAATAGGCGCGTCATTTTCGCCGTGACAGTCACAGTTCGGCGAAATATCCATGACCAGATTGATATGGAAGCACGGACGGCCCTGACAGACTGCCTGCGCATATTCAGCCATTTTGCAGTCCAGTTTGTCATTGGCATCCCACTGTACCGTATGAATGGCATCAAAGGCACAGGCGCCGATGCAGCGGCCGCAGCCCTTGCACAGATCTTCATGAATATGGGCAATGTTATTTTCATAGGTAATGGCATCAGACCCGCATTCGGACGCGCAGCGGCGACAGCCGCGGCACTTGCTTTCGTCGACGACGGGCTTGCCGGACGAGTGCTGTTCCATTTTGCCGGCCCGGCTGCCGCAGCCCATGCCGATATTTTTGACAGCGCCGCCAAAGCCGGTCATTTCATGGCCTTTGAAGTGAGCCAGACTGATGAATACGTCGGCATCCATAATGGCCCGGCCGATTTTGGCATTCTGAACGTATTCGCCGTTTTTAACGGGCACTTCCACTTCATCCGTACCGCGCAGGCCGTCGCCAATAATGACCTGACAGCCTGTCGTAATCGTATTATACCCATTCAGCTGAGCACAGTCCATGTGTTCCAGTGCATTTTTGCGGCTTCCTGGATACAAGGTATTGCAGTCTGTCAAAAAGGGCTTGCCGCCCAGTTCCTTTACCAGATCGGCAACGGCTTTGACATACTGCGGACGCAGCGATGCCAGACAGCCCAGTTCGCCGAAATGCATTTTTATAGCTACAAACTTTCCGTCAAAATCAATCTTTTCAATGCCAGCCCGTTTACAGAGCTTTTTTAATTTCATCAAATTATTCGTACCAACGCGGCAGCGAAAATCCGTAAAATATACCTTTGCTTTTTCCATCTTCATACCTCCTGACAAAAACATTCTCAAATCCGGCCCTATTATAGCACATGGAGCCTACTATAAGTCAAGCAAAAAGCGCCCCGCCTGGGACGCTTTGCTCATTAGTGATGGAACAGGCGCAGGCCGGTCATGGCCATGGCAATGCCGTATTTATCACACGTTTCAATGACATTGTCATCGCGGATGGAGCCGCCGGCCTGGGCAATATAATCGACGCCGCTGCGGTGAGCCCGTTCAATATTGTCGCCAAAGGGGAAGAAAGCATCGCTGCCCAGGGATACGCCATGAAGCTGGGCAATCCAGGCTTTCTTTTCTTCCCGCGTCAGGGGCTGTGGCTTTTCTGTAAACAGGGACTGCCAGATGCCGTCAGCCAATACGTCTTCATAGTCGTCGGAAATATAGACGTCAATGGCATTGTCCCGATTAGGACGGCGTACATCATCGCGGAATGGCAGGGCCAGGACTTTGGGATTCTGCCGGAGCCACCAGATATCGGCCTTGTTGCCGGCAAGTCTCGTGCAGTGCACACGGGACTGCTGCCCTGCACCGACGCCGATGGTCATGCCGTCTTTGACATAGCAGACAGAGTTGGACTGCGTATACTTCAGCGTAATCAGGGCAATCAGCAGATCCCGCTGTGCTGCTTCCGGAATTTCTTTGTTTTTCGTCGGTCTGTTGGCAAACAACTCCGTCGTAATTTTGGCGTTATTCCGTTCCTGTTCAAAGGTTACGCCGTAGACTTCTTTCGATTCGACCAGAGCCGGCGTATAGGACGGATCGATCTTCAGCACGCAGTACTTTCCTTTTTTCTTCGTTTTCAGGATATTCAGGGCTTCGTCTGTATAGGCCGGAGCAATAACGCCGTCTGAAACTTCCCGTTTGAGGAGCATAGCCGTTTCGGCATCGCAGCAGTCCGACAGGGCGACAAAATCGCCGTACGAACTCATGCGGTCCGCACCGCGGGCGCAGGCATAGGCAGAAGCCAGCGGCGTCAGAGGCAGGTCATCGACGTAGTAAATTTTCTTCAGCGTATCGCTCATATCCGTCGCTACAGCGGCGCCGGCAGGGCTGACATGCTTGAACGAAGCAGCTGCAGGCAGACCCGTTGCTTCTTTCAATTCCTTTACCAGCTGATAGCTGTTAAAGGCATCGAGAAGATTAATATAGCCAGGACGGCCGTTCAGCACCTCAAAGGGAAGATCGCTGCCGTCTTTCATATATACCCGTGCAGACGACTGATTGGGATTGCATCCGTACTTTAACTGCAGTTCTTTCATGACTATTACCTCCTGAACCAATACATGGCTGACATAGATAAAAAAATACCGACACTTCTGGAGCATACTGCCCAGACGGTCGGCTCATATCTATCATGCTCCCCGTGGTAGCTCCACTTCCGTCAGTCACATGATATAGAATATATTATATAGGCACAGG
>NZ_CATWFF010000050.1 GCF_958350005.1 uncultured Megasphaera sp.
GTGCAATAACATATTATAATATGTAATATAAAGAAAGGGTACCAAGCTGATGCAGATTAGCTCGGTGCCCTCTTTTTTTATGCAACTTTGGGGAAAATATAAGAAAAGTATGTTCGATGGAAAATAAGTCCGTTCTTTTCTGTCGTAGCGGATTCCACCAACACATATATACCCGAACAGTGCAGTTGCGCCTGTTCGGGTATATTTTTTTGCCGACTTCCAGGACCGTGTCCATCGTATCCCGATTGAAAGAGGACAGAGCAGTCAAAAAACCGCTTCATCCATGAGGATGAGCGGTTTTCGTATGTTCTGTATAGTTTTTAGTAACGGCGAAGAAGTCCTGTTACTTTGCCAAGAATCTGACAGTTTTTCGTATAAATCGGTTCGTAGTCGTCGTTTTCCGGCTGCAGGCGAATGCGGTCCCGTTCCAGGTAATACCGTTTCACTGTCGCTTCATCTTCCAGCATGGCTACGACGATTTCTCCGTTTTCCGCTGTTGACTGCTGGCGGACGATGAGAATATCTCCTTCCAGAATGCCGGCGTTTTTCATGCTGTCGCCCTTTACAGTCAGCATAAAGCTGTCGTCATTGCCGACGAAGTCAGCGGCGAAGGGATAGACATCTTCTACGCATTCTTCGGCGAGAATCGGTGCTCCTGCCCGCACCTGGCCGACTAAGGGCAGGGGAACGATCTTTTTAGACCGCCACGATCCTTCGTCTAATAATTCAATCGTCCGGTTTTTGGCCGGGTCACGGCGAATAAAACCCTGTTCTTCCAGGCGGTTTAAATATCCGTGGACCGTAGAGGTCGAACTAAGGCCGACGTGTTTGCATATTTCCCGTACCGATGGGGGATAGCCGAAGGTATGAACACATTCGCGGATATATTCTAAGATCTGTTTCTGCCTGGTGGTCAGTACTTTTTCATTTACTAACATCTGCATCAACTCCATACATATTTAATTTTATTATATCGTGAATATACCGTATATGCAAGGAAGGAAGCGAACAAATTATCTTGCGAACAGATGAACTGCAGGTGCTGCAGAAGGGAAAACAGACTGGCCGGAGGAATACAAAAAGAGCATGGCAGCGCAAACTGCCATGCTCCTCATAGTATGCTGTCTCTTAGGCCGTAAAGGGTTTGCCTGTCAGCATTTCATAGGCTTCTTTGTATTTTTCAATGGTCTTGTCAATGACATCCTGCGGCAGGAGATAGTCGCTGTCCGGATGGGCTTTGAGCCAGTTGCGGACAAACTGTTTGTCATAGGACGGCTGAGACTGGCCGGCTTTATAGCCTTCCAGCGGCCAGAACCGGGAGCTGTCCGGCGTCAGCATTTCGTCGCCGAGAATAATGTTGCCCTGTTCATCCAGGCCGAATTCAAACTTCGTATCAGCAATGATGATGCCGCGGGATAATGCGTAGTCTGCACATTTTTTATAAAGCGCAAGGGTGTAATCGCGAATCTTTTCTGCATATTCCATGCCTTTGCCCGGGAAGGTTTTGTCCAGTACGGCAGCTCCTTCTTCGAGGGATACATTTTCATCGTGATCGCCTAATTCTGCCTTGGTGCTGGGCGTGAAGATCGGTTCAGGCAGTTTTTCCGATTCCTGGAGACCTGCAGGAAGAGAAATACCGCATATAGTGCCGTTTTTCTTATAGCTTTCCCAGCCGCTGCCTGTAATGTAGCCGCGTACGATACATTCCATGGGAATCATAGTCAGCTTTTTGCATTTCATGCTGTTGCCAATGAACTGAGGCTGCTGGAAAAATTCCGGCATGTCAGCATTATCCACGGAAATCATGTGATTGGGAATAATATCCTTCGTAAAATCAAACCAGAATCTGGACATTTGCGTCAAAATAGCGCCTTTTTTGGTGATCTTGTTCTTCAGAATATGGTCAAATGCAGAAATACGGTCTGTTGCGACCATGATGATGCTGTCGCCGGCATCATATACTTCGCGGACTTTACCTGATTTGAACGGTTTGAATTCTTTCATCTTCGGGCCTCCAACTATACTAACAATATATTTTTTTAATGATACTTATCATATCACAAAATGACAGTGTAGGGAATAGGCTGGCTTATTTCCAGACGAGGAGCAGCGTAATGCCAAATTCCTTCTTGAACTGCTTGGTAAGCTGTTTCATTTCATAGTCTGCCGCATTATACGTAGCGCCGGCATGGGTCGTAATGACCAGAACAGCGACGTTTTCGGCAAAAGTGACGTGAATGTCCTTGACTATCTGTTCATACGTCAGGTCAGACGCTTCGGCCAGAGCCAGGAAGGTCGATAATTTCCGGATCATGATCCAGTCTTCTTCTGTAGCCATATTGGCGTAGCGATAAGCCCGAATCGTCTTGCGGCTAATGCCGTGATGGAATCCGGCAATAAAGCCGGCAATGAGCTGTTCACGGTGGGTCAGGCCATACAGCGGGGCATGGCCGATCATGAAGGCAGAATGACGGGCATGATCGTAGAAATTGATGATTTTTCCCACGTCATGCAGCCGGGCTGCTGTGAGGAGAAGCAGTTTTTCCCGTTCGCCGTAGCCGTGGAGAAACTGAAACTGATCGAATAAGAGCCCTGTCAGACGGGTTACCTGCTGAACATGAGCTGCGTTTACTACGCCGCCTAAGGTGCCGATAAAGTTTTTTACGCTGAAATCCAGAATATCGTCGAAACGGGGTTTGGCCAGATGGCAGTACTGGGCATAGTACTCGAAAAACAGCCCTTCCCGGAGGCCGCAGCCGCTGACGACCAGGGACTGACTGCCTACGACGTCAAAAATCGTCTTGATGACGGCAGCGCCGGCGACGATGAGGTCGGTCCGCTCGCTCGACAGTCCTGCTATTTTGCGGCGATTGGCACTGGTACGGGTTGTAATCTGGTCGTATAAATACTCAAAATTTTCCAGATGGAGAATATAATTGTGAATTTTAGCCATTTCATAATTCGTGGCCCGCTGATCCATTTTGGCAAAGTTTCTGGCTGTTCCGCCAATGCCTACTAAGGGGAGATTCGTATCTTTCAGCCAGTCAACGGCAGATATTTTTTTGCGGATATATTTCAGGCAGTCCTGCAGTTTTTCCGGATCAATCGTACTGCCTAAAGAGAATTTTTCTGTCATCGTGACAGCTCCCAGCGGGATGGAAACAGAATGAACCGGCTCGCCGTCATGGACCAGCGTAAATTCCACGCTGGCACCGCCCAGGTCAAAAATGAGGAAGTTATCCAGCGCAATCGTGTTGATGACGCCCAGATACCCCAGGTAAGCTTCCCGTTCCCCTGTAATGACCGTCATGGTAATGCCCGTTTCGGCATAAATACGCTTCAGAAAGGCATCGCCGTTGCCGGCACTGCGTACAGCCGCTGTGGCGACGGCAATACAGTTGGTAATATCCATGACTTCCATAATATGTTTATATACTTTCAGGCAGGTCAGAGCCCGCTGCATTCCATCTTCGCCGAGTTCCCCGGTCTGATTCAGTCCCTGTCCCAGGCGAATCGATTCTTTTTCCTGGTATGACAGAGAATACGACTTGTTGTCTGCAATCTGCAGGACGACAAAGCGAATGGAGTTGGAACCCATATCGATAATGGCTAATTTTTCCATCGTATACCTCGTTTCTGTCCATAATAGTATTGTACAACGCTTATTATACTACAGGATGGGAGCAGGGAAAACCTGTTATGACAAATGGAAGCCATTAAAACAGGCCAATTTCTTCATAATCCGTGAGACGTTCTATGCGCTGCGGCTGTTCGTCTTCAAAAAATGCCGCTGTAATCTGTTTTTCCGGTACCAGAACCTGTTCGCTTGTGCCGGCAATATGTGCCAGGCGGCAGCTGTACACGACGGGGAAATAATTGCGAATGAATGTACCGTCTTCATGTGCCGTCAGCGCAAGAATCTGAAATCCCAGCTGCTGGGCAATGAAGAAAACGGGATTTAATACATGTTCGCTGGAGGCCTTGCCAAAGGGATTATCGGCAATGACGACACGGGTATTATACTTGGCCTTGGTCAGGATACACCGCTTTTCTGCCAGATACTTCAGGCATCCTAAAAACAGCGCCATGTTTTTACTCCACATTTCGCCGCCAGACCAGCGATTGGACTCTTCCCAGCCGTAGGGGCGTTCGGAAAATTCCTGGGAACTCGTTGCTTTGCGGCATTTGACCTTGATGGAGTTGATGCCGAGAACCTGTATGAGGAGCTGCTGTGTGCGCAGGCGTTTTTCCAGTATGGCCCGTATTTTTTCCGGATCTTCCCGTCCCGATTCATCTTTGCAGTCATCTCCGTCCAGACGTTTGGATGTATCTTCCAGGTACGAACGAATGACGGTGCTGGCCTGAGCATCCTGCCACTGCGGCAGATGAATGGTAATCATCGTTTTGCTGCCCCGGTCAGTAGAAATCCGTGTTTTGTCAGCAATGCTGGTCAGACCGGCACATACTTCACGCAAATACATGGTCATATGAGTGATCATGTGTTCAATATGTTCGGCATGCTGCACCCGTTCTTCCTGAGACAGGCGGATCGTCTTGGCAATGGTTTCTTTCATGGCTGTATTCCAGCTGGCATAGTCGGCATAAGATGTTTTGGCGCGAATGCCGTCGATAATACGGCGCCGCATTTTTTCAAATTCCAGGTGGGCATTACAGTATCGGATAAATCGTTCCTTCTCCGCGTCTGCCTGGGCTCTTGCCGCGTCTGCCTGCGTCAGTGCTTCTTCTGCCTTGGCAAGAATCGGCGGAGCGGCCTTTTGAAAGACTTCGGCAGCGTCTGTCTGCCACGCTACTGGAACCATGGCTGCCGGGACCGTGTCCAGGGTAAACTGCAGGCGGACATTGTGCTGTTCCAGGCGGTGCAGCAGCGTCGTAAAGGCGTCCTTCTGTCGGGCATTTTCTTCCATGGCGGCATGGCACTGGTCACCTGCCTGAGCGACGGATATCCGCTGTTTTTCCAGGTCCTGCCGATGGGCTGCTAAATTGCCGGTAAAGGAGATCAATTCCTCGTATGCTCCATAATAAGAATCTTCTGCTTCCTGCCGCCGTCCTGTGACCTGGGCATAGTCCTGACGGGCCCTGGCGGCTGCGGCGTCACTGGCAGTGACGGCCTGCTGCTGTGCCTGCCGCTGCTGGAGGAGAGCTGTTTCGCGGCTTTGTCCATCTGGCGGATAGATGCGGGTTTTGTCAATGACCGTTTCCGCCATGGAGAGACATTTCTGCTGCTCCTCTGTAAGGCGGGTAATTTCCTGGCAGGCGTGGTGCAGCTCACTTTCCAGGCGGCCCCTGTTTTCCGAGGTTCCTTCCAGCTGGCTGAGGATACGGCGCCGCTTATCAGCCAGCGTATCGTACGTGTCTTCTGTCTGCAGCAGGGGAGCAGACTGGACATCAGCCGCATAGGGCCTGCTTTTCAATTCCTGGCGCTGACTGTTCAGGGTGGCCAGCTGATCGCGGATCTGGTCCCGCTGGGCAGTGCTCCGGGAGCGTTCTGCCCGTAAGGTATGGAGTGTTTCGGCTGTTTCTGTCCGTTTCTTTTGCAGGCCTTCCTGTTCGTTTAAAACGGCCTGATGCCGGCTGCGCAGTTCTTCATAGGTCGCTGCCTGGTTCAGTTTGTTCGTCAGATCGGCCAGGCGGTCTTTGACTGCGTAGGCGTGATGGTTGGCCATATCCAGGTTTTTCTGACACAGGGAGATGTCTGCCTCTGTTTTGGACAGCTCCGTTGTTTTGGCCTCCAGCGTCGATGCCAATGTATTGCGGCTGGCCTGGAGATCCTGATATTCGCTGAACGGAACGTGCTGAATAAAGGCGATCAGATCAGAACGGAGCTGTCGCAATTCCTGCAGTTCCTGGCGGCGGGCATGTAATTTTTCATCCCAGTGACGAGCCTGATTGGTCAGTTCTTCCTTCCAGCGGGAAAATTCTTCCGGTATGAGGTGATGCCAGAATGCAGGGATTACCTGACGGGCCTGGACTTTCTGGCCTTCGCCGCTGATATAGGCGCGGATTTCCTGCTCTGTTGCCAGGAAGACAGGCTGCGTCAGTTCTGCGGAAATATGGTTCAGCCGGTCCCACAGGGAAGGAATATCTGCAGCCGTCGTGATGACTGCAGAAGCCCAGTAGGGATAGGCTGCATACAGCGCATCTGCTGTATATCCTTCCTGACAATACAGACGGAACAGATCGGCACCACTTTGCAGATAGACAAAATCTCCTTTCCACAAGGCGATTTTTGCTTCTAACAGGGGATCGGCCGAAAAGCGATCCAGCGGTTCATAGGCATCGAGAAAGCGATGGGCCTGCCGGGAGGAACGGACAAGGGCATCCTCTTCGTGCTCTGCTGTAATGACGGCGTCGCCGAGGGTATTGGTAAGCCGTTCGGCGCTGCCGTATAAGCCTGCTGTGTCGGCAGCAATATTGGCACACGATGCATAGGCACTCAGACGCCGTATCAGTCCGGCAGCATCCTTCGTTATCTGTGCAAGCTCTATGTCCAGCTCATGCAAATCCCGGCGGGCATCCTCAATAGCCTTGCGGCATACAGGAACAGAGGCAGTCAGTTTGTCTTTTTCCACCGTGTAGAAACGAATATTCTTCTCGTAGCCGTCCCGTTCGGCTGCGGCTGTCTGCAGATCCTGCTTCCAGGCAGCAATCTGTGCAGCCGGATCGCAGTGCATGGAGTCGGGAAACAGGGTTATTTCCATCCGTTCCTGTTCGGTTACGAGTGTACGGATTTCTCCTTCCGTACGGCCAATGGCGGCAGTATACTGTTCGTGTTTTTCCTGAAGGCCCGCTATGGCTTCTGCATGCGCTGCAAGCGCTGCGTCAATGGTTCGGCAAAGAGACTGTATTTGGTCATATTCGTCAGCCAGGCGGCGGTCTTCCTGGTCAAACCAGAAATGGAGAGCTGCTGTATTCTGATGCTTTTCCTGTTCCAGCATGGTGACAGTCTGGTCTTCTGACAGCTGCTGCAGCCCTTCTTTGGCCATGGCCGCATCCTGGCCGGCCTGGGTGAGGTCGCGGCTCAGACGGGCATAGCGCAGCGTATTCAGCTCGGTCTGGATGTTCGTCAGATCCTGATGCGCCATCTGGGCCGTTTGTTCCGCTGCTGTCAGTCGGGACTGTGCTGCTGCGCAGTCTGCTTCCCGTTCTGCTACGACGAGAGCGGCCAGGGACTGGGAAATACGCTGTTTTTCCTGTTCCAGCGACTGTTTTCGTTCCTGCAGCTGGAGCGCTGTCTTTTTGCGCCTTTCCAGCCCTGCTGCTGCCTGATGATATAATCCCTTTAAGGCGCTGTTGACCGTACGCAGGGCTGTTTCTGCCGCTTCCAGGCGGGAACGGTATTCCGTGTATGATGCCAGTGCCGTTTCTACGCCTTTCATTTCGGCAATTCGCTTTTCCAGGGACAGCTGCTGGCGGAAATGGTCCCGCTGTTTTTCAAATAAGGCGGCAAATCCGTTTCCTGACTCTTTTTTCGCCTTTACGGCGGCAAACCCTTCTTCTACTGTCGGGATCAGCAGACGGCTGACAAGGTCCGATGTGGTACGGCAGTCTTCAAAAAATTTTTCTACGCCCCCTTCGGCAGCATTGATAGCTGTTATTTTCTTCCATTCCGACGGAATCAGCTTCAGATGACTTTCAATATAGGCCCAGTAGGACGCAAGGCTGTCGTTCTCAGAGAAAAACTGCGCCGTCATCGTATGATCGGCAAGACCGCGGAAGTAGGCGGCCAGTTCTTCTTTCGTCGCCGCCCGTGTATGGCCCTGTTCGGTCCGGGTCAGGGGCAGCGTGTCCAGACGGGTTTTGGAGGATGCTCCGTATTCCATGACAAATTCCTGCGATGCCGGCTGATTTCGACTGTTGATGAACAGGGAAACGACGGTCAGGCCATAGCGCCGCGGTGCTTCAGTCAGAATCCATTCCACTGCAATATGAGCTGTCGTATTGTTCAGCTGCAGCGTTTCCTGGATTTTGCGCTGCGCCACCGTCTGGCGCGGCAGTACGGCCTGAATCAGGGTCTGTACGAATACGGTCTTGCCGGCGCCGTTTTCCAGCAGCAGAATACCGTTATATCCGTCAAAGCGAAAGGTCGTGTCTGTATATCGTTTTTGGCCATTGTCATACATGACGTTTGTAAAACGAATTCGATTGATTGAGGGCATATTAGGTCTGCTCCTTTGGTGGTGTATGATCCAGCTGGTACATGAAATTCAGAATCCCCTGATTATAGTCTTCCGACATATAGTATGTAACGATAATCGTCCGTGCCTTATCGGTCAGCGTAAACTGTCCGTCTCCCTGATCGTGGAGAAGATGCTGGGAAATGAGAAAGGAAGCGGTCATCGTAAGGAAACTGACGCGGCTGTTGGTACGGCCGTCCTGGCGTTTTGCCGTTTCCTTAATGCTGTCCATATCGCTCCATTTGCGAATGAGGGCCAGCCAGTTTACGCTCAGGTCCTGCTCTGCCCGGGAAAGGACGTCCTCGCCTAAGCGGGACAGGGCATCGAGGCGGCTGTTCATCTCTTCCAGCCATCGCTGCATGGGGACGAAATCGACAGGTTCTGTCGTGGTATAACTGTCATAGAAACAGCCGAACAGGACAATAACAGCCAGGTACATCAGATAGATGTCCAGGTTTACGGCACCGCTTCGCAGATACTCTTTTTTTAATGATTCATTGGAGATATGGAAGGGAGAAGAGGCGGCTATGGGGATAAGATACAGGTTTTCCGCATCATTCGTAATGGTGCATTGTACTTCGGCAGCATAGTTTTCGACGAGAGAACGAACCGTGTCGTCTTCAAAAAATGGCGTACTGTCCAGTTTGGCAATATACCCGCAGGATGCCATGACAGCATAAATATGAAAGGCTGTCTGAATGGTTGCTAAGGAATAGTTCATGGAAAATAAGTCACCTCAATTGTCATATTGCTGATAGTATAGCGGCCCAGGGAAAGGATTTCATCCGTAGCCGCAGCCGTAAGCGTATGCAGGGACGGAACGGCGTGGTGAATGGTTTCGTATACCGAGTCAGCCCGGTATGTGCCCGGCTCCAGGGATACGGTGCCGCGGCGGTAGAGAAGAAGCCAGAAAATATAGAACTGTCTTTTTTCAAACAGAGAAGGCCGATGGTCTCGTTCAAAAGCAAAGAAGTCTTCTAACGTCGTCGTAGTGGCTCCCTGCAGATACAGCACCAGATCGGCAAGAATCTGGGCGTAATGGGGATAAATGTTGGTCCGTGTCTTTTGCTTCTCCGCCACTTCTGCCATCTGGGGAAAGGTTTGCTGTGTATCTGTGCGCTCATTTCGTTCCAGGCGCTGCGGAAAGAAGACGGCCAGAGGCGACCAGATGCGGCATTGTTCCAGAGAAAGAAAGGGCTTGATCAGCGTCGGGGCTGCGGAAAGCGGCAGGGGAGCGGCAAACATGCGGTTCGTAATATCTTCCTGGAAGCAGAAAGTCTGAATGCCTGTAAAATACAGGGCTTCTTCGGCTGCAGCCAATGCCGACGTACCCAGTTCAATGCCCAGGCGCAGCAGCGACTGGTGGGCACTGTGCACTTCGTCAAGGCGTTGTTCAATCATGAGGATGCTGGCATACGTTTTGCCCTGCCGATCGGCATCGACGGCGTCGTGAATGCGCTGCCGCGTATGGGATGTGAAGGTTTTCAGCTCCCGGAATTCTTCTTCTTCACTTTTGAGCCGGCTGTTAATATCTGTTACCAGTGTACGGTAGCGGGCCAGCGTATCTTCGGAAATAATGCTGCGGTGAATTTCCTGATGAATGCGCTGCATGCGGTTTCGCAGGGTTTCCACGTCGAGCCGCATTTCTTCTACCTGCCGGAGTGCCAGCGTAAACTGTCCTTTTTCCAGCTGCTTTCGCAGGATAAGCTGATTAATGGACAGCTGATATTCATTGAAATACTCTTTCGTGGCGAAAATAAGTTCCAGTCCCTGGTCGTCAAGTACGTAATACTGCTCATTGGACTGCGTATTGGCTTTATCGGCCTTAATATAGGAATACTGTACGCTGGCCGGCGCTTTTCGTTTCCAGTCAAAGAAGGGCTCCTCATTTCGCCGGCCCGTGGCAGGACGAAAGGCTGTTACCATATCCCGGGCCAGAGACTCATAGGCCTCGTCGCTTTCGTACAGACTATGATTGGTTGCGTCGATTAAATAGGCCGTCAGATCCCGAATGCCGGCTGGCCGTTTGCTGTCGAGCATGCGTTCAAAAAAGAAGAGCAGCGACATCAGGCCCAGTTCCATGCACGATACGTCTGTCCCGTCAGGGCGCGTAATATGACGGCGCCCTAATCGGTACAGCGGCGCCATAAGCAGGATGCGCCCCATGCGTTCAGAAAAGTTTTCCAAGTCCATACGGCAATACCTCCCGGGCTAGTTCCGCATACTCCTGCGGGGATACAATTTCCTGTGGATAATAATGGCCAGTTTGTAATGTCTGTTGCAGACGCATCCCTTCTTCGGCCGGCAGAAAGGATATAAAGTGGGCCAGTCCTTCAGGGGCCGGCTTCTGATTTTTCTTGCCTTCCGGCGCTTCATAGGCCAGGTATTTCCGGTAAAATGACAGCCAGGGAAGAACCTGACAGCGCTGCGTACTGGGCAGGGAATGCCAGATGCGCAGGCCTTCCCAGTCCCAGTCGCCGGCATAGAGACAGAGATGGTGATCGTGAGGATAGCCGCACTGCTTCGGCAGCAGCGAAAGATTGGCCGTAATTTTCCAGCCGCATCCCCAGATGAGACTGGTCCAGTTTGTAGTTGTTAACAGCGGAAGCAAGGCCATATAGGGCACTTTATTTTCCACAATAATGTGGACATGGGGCTCTGCTGCCGGTGCAGACGGATTAAACGCCATCATGAGGGGATCGACTTCGGATACGATGCCAAGATCAGACGGGCTGAGGCCTGTATGGGCGAGAAGCCGGGAGCCGGGTCCATCCAGGTATTTTTCATCGCCAAAGATGTCAAAGGAACGCTGCTGTCGGGAGGCGTCAGGTAGAGGTGCCGCCAAGTAGGCATCCAGACACTGGAGCCCTTCCCGATCCTGTTCCCAGCGGGCCAGGGGCTGCGTGTAGTACCAGGAAATATCCAGCTGGCCTGACAGGCCCAGGGCGGCGGCCTCGGCACGGATAGCTGCGGCGACAGGGGCAAAGAGATTGCCCTTTTTGATGCGGTAGCGGTACGAAAGCCCTGTCGTATCCGTCCCGCTGGCGGCGACGCCGTGGAGAATATCCGTATCTTCCAGGGCATTTATGGCCTTGGAAAACGTGTCATAGGTTGTAGTGGGGCATTGTTCCTTTAGCTGTTCCAGCGTTACCGATTTTGTTTTTCTGCTCATGAGATATGCTGTGAGGTGTTTGTAAACTGACGTATTCATGGTATTCTCCCTGCTGCACCATAGGGTGCTGATGCTATAATTTCAGTATAGCATGACATGGGGCAGGCGTACATATGGCCATGCGGAAAAATCACGGGAATACAATAAAAAAATCCTTGCTATCTGTGGGCGGTTGTGATAAAATATTTTTGTTAATTTAGGCAGTCCTCTGCTCGTTTGACGACTGGCACTTGATCCAGCGGGAGTACGAATGTCTTATAGGAGGAAAATAGAATGAACATTATCAGCGTATTGGAACAAGAACAGCTTCGCAGCGACATTCCTGCATTTCGTCCTGGCGACACGGTGAAAGTACACGTAAAAGTTGTCGAAGGCAACCGTGAACGTATTCAGATGTTTGAAGGCGTTGTCATTGGTCGCCAGAACGGCGGTGTACGCGAAACCTTTACGGTTCGCCGCATTTCCTACGGCGTTGGCGTTGAACGTACATTCCTGGTACATTCCCCGCGCCTGGCTAAGATCGAAGTCGTTCGCCGCGGTATTGTCCGCCGTGCAAAACTGAATTATCTCCGCGGCCTTACCGGCAAAGCTGCTCGTATTCGCGAACGTCGGTAATTCACCCACAAGAACACATGAAAACAGGGATTGGCAGTCTTGCCGGTTCCTGTTTTTTCTATATGGCCGGGAAAGAGCTTCTGCAGCCGTTTTTCAGGCTCATATGGCGGCATATGGCTGGACAAGAGACAGCCGGGCTTAGTATACTAAGTATACTATATGTAAT
>NZ_CATWFF010000051.1 GCF_958350005.1 uncultured Megasphaera sp.
GTATCTTCCAGCGCCTTGTAAATAACGAATTTTTCCCCTGTTTCCGTATGTTCTGCAATCGTAATAATTTCATAGTTTTTATTTTTAAAATGATGCCAGATTTCTTTTGCCTTTGGTAATTCTCTCATACTTGAACACCCTCCTGTGACGTCTGTCTGATTTGTCATTATTATATCACATTTCAACATAAAGTGTACGGCTTAAAACTTAAAAATTCGCCTTTTTTCTGCTAAAGACTGCCGGGCCTGTTCCAGGTCAATGCGGCCGCTGTCCTGCTCGGCAACATCTACGCCCAGACGCTGCTTGGCTTCCTCTTTGATTCGCTTATACAGCCCTGCCGGGAATGTATCGACTTTCGTCGTCACGCCGCGGGGAAAGACCGCTTCCCGTTCCATCGTATAGCCGTCGGGATAGCGCCGCGATGAACGGGGATGGTACATATCCACATACAGGTAATCTACGACGCGGCCGCTGACGTTGATGAGCTCAAACACATCAATATGGCCCTTCACGGCGATTTTATGAAAAAATACCATGGACCCCGTATTCCGCAGCCGAAGCCTCGACAAATAGGTCAGCTCCCCCAGCGGCCCATTAACGGGAATGGGATTGGTCACATCATGGCCAAAACGGCCTTCAGCGCCGTTTAGAACGTCGCAATCTTCTCCATGCAATACTTTCTCTGCCAGATCTGGCGGAAGGGTCTTATTCTGCAATTCCGGCGAATTAAACAGCTGCAGCGCATCATCATACATCTGCTCGCTTCTCGTCCGGTTTATATTCTGATTCTTTCTTAGGGCTTCAAAAAATCCCATATCCCCTGTGTTCCTCCTCTACTATGAATGAGACCGTATATAACGATGTCTCTATTATAGCATAGAACAGGGCCACCCAGGCACTTCCAACAAAAAAACCTGCCTGCGTTCGGAGCAGACAGGTTTCCATAAAGCTCTTAAATATTAATTTCGTTCTTTTCCCGGTAAATAATCCATTCCGCAATATTGTTGGCATGATCGGCCATGCGTTCTACATACTTGACAATGAGGACATAGTCGATGTACTGCCGGGCATTGTCCGGATCCTTGCTCATTTGCGAGCCAATTTCTCCTAAAATCGTATTAAAGGCAATGTCGACAATATCGTCTTTATCCTTCATAAATGCAGCCTGCGAGCTTTCGCTGCCCTGATAAAAATCGAGGACATCGCTGACCATGGACGACATAACGCCGTACATTTCCTTCAGTCCCGGCGGCGGAGCAATAGGCCGTCCCGTTTCCTTCAGGATCATGACGTAATGGCAGATATCGGCGCAGTGATCGGCAATGCGTTCCAGATCAGACAGGATTTTCAGCGTTGCCATAAGGCTTCTCCAGTCCGATGCAGCCGGACTCTGGAGCATGCTGATATTCAGATCCATACGCATGCATTCTTTGACTTTCTTGTCAATATCATCATCGCCGCGATAAATTTCACTGGCCAGAGCCGTATCAAACGATTCCAGCGCTTTCCAGGTCTTATCAATGGCGTTTTCTACTGCCATGCCGAGAGAGCCAATTTCCATTTTAAGCTGCTCTACGGAATTGTCGTATTTCTTTAACATCCTGCTTTCGCCTCCTATTAACCGAACCGGCCCGTAATATATTCTTCTGTCTTCGGATTAGACGGATTATTGAACATATCGACTGTGTTATTATATTCAATCAGTTCGCCTAACAGGAAGAACGCTGTTTTGTCGGAAATACGGCGAGCCTGCTGCATGCTGTGCGTAACAATGACGATGGTATAGTTTTCTTTCAGTTCCAGTGCCAGGTCTTCGATTTTCTGCGTAGAAATCGGGTCCAGGGCCGATGTCGGTTCATCCATGAGGATAACAGACGGACGGGCTGCCAGGGTACGGGCAATGCACAGACGCTGCTGCTGGCCGCCGGACAGGCCAAGAGCACTCTTGTGCAGACGGTCTTTCATTTCATCCCAGCAGGCTGCCTGGCGCAGGCTCTTTTCGACGATTTCTTCCAGTTCTTTTTTATTATTGATGCCCTGAATGCGGGGGCCATAGGCAATATTTTCAAAAATACTCTTCGGGAACGGCGTAGGCTGCTGGAATACCATGCCGACGCGGTAGCGCAAGGCCAAAGGATCGACTTCTTTAAAAATATCTTTTCCTTCAAAGAGAATTTTTCCCGTTACGCGGCAGCCTTCTACCCAATCGTTCATGCGGTTCAACGTCTTGAGGAACGTCGATTTGCCGCAGCCCGACGGGCCGATGAGAGCCGTAATTTCATGTTTGCGGATTTTCATGCCAATCTGCTTGAGTGCCTGCGTCTTGTCATAAAACAGATCCAGACCGCTTACATCAAAGGTATATTCCACATTTCCTGTATCTTCCATGCCAATTTCCTCCACAGCAACCTTTTCCTTTGCTTTCTGCGCCGCTGCGCCAAAACCAACCAGCGTCGTAGTCATTTCTGCCATTATTTATTTCCTCCCATTTTCTTATCGAGCCGATAGCCCAGGTACCGGGCAGCCAGGCTGAACGAGACGACGAGAACCATCAGGATCGCCGAAGACGTAGCGGCCATCTGTCCTGCATCAGGATGAAGGGCTTCTGTACGGAGCGCCCAGATGTGCAGGGCCAGCGTTTCGCCAGGACGGAACGGGTTGAGTGCACACGATGACGACGTAATATCCCAGTTAGCCCAGTCAATATCTGTCGACATACCGGCAGTAAACATCAGGGCAGCGGCTTCACCAAACCCACGGCCGGCAGCCATGATCAGGCCGGTCATGATCCGGGGCAGGCAAGCCGGCAGCAAGACGCGCCAGATCGTCTGCCAGTGAGAAGCACCCAGGCCCAGACTGCCGTTGCGGTAGCTGTCCGGCAGATTGCGCAGGGCATCTTCCGTAACGGATGTTACCAAGGGCAGCGTCAGAATGGATACAGCCAGAGAACCGGCAAAGAGGTTCCACTGCGATCCTGTCATGACGATGAATACGAGATAGCCAAACAAGCCGACGACAATGGACGGAAGAGAAGCCAGGGTTTCTACGGCCATGCGCACCCAATGGGTAATGCGGCCTTTCTTGGCATATTCAGCCAGGAAAATACCGGCCGGAATCCCTGTAATCGTACTGGCAATCAGTGCCAGAAATACCAGATACAAGGTATTGAAGAACATGTTGCCCAGGCCGTTCGGCGAGAAGGACAGCATCTCCGTATTCATGCCGCTGAACCCTTCAAAGATGACGTAGGCAATAAAAGCGACAAGAAGAATGACGGCAAATCCGGCGCCGCCGACAAAGATGGCGGTCATCATATGATCTGTTTTCTTTTTTGCTTCTACACTGACCATATTACCGTCCTCCTTTCACGTTTGAAGCTGCATTGAGCTGATGAATGAGGAATATAAACAGGAACGACAGCAGGAACAGGATCAGTGCCATCGTCCACAAAGCGGCACTGTATTCGCCGCCTTCCATGGCACCGCCCATATCGGCGGAAATAGCTGTCGTCAGCGTACTGGCCGGCAGAAACAGAGACGTCGGGAATACTTTCATCTGGCCAATGACCATGGCTACAGCCAGAGCTTCGCCAAGAGCGCGGGCCAGACCCAGAATAATGCCTGTAAAGATGCCGCCTTTGGCAGCAGGCAATACGACGTGAGCAATCGTTTCCCACCGCGTAGCGCCCAGCCCATAGGAAGCTTCCCGCCATGCTTTGGGGACAGCGGCCATGGCGTCAGCAGCCATAGTCGTAATAGTCGGGAAAATCATGATAGCCAGGACGATACCTGCAGCCAGGACCGAAAAGCCAAAGGGCATGGGAAATACCTTACGCAGCGCCGGAATCAGGACGGTCATACCGACAAAGCCGTATACAACGGACGGAATCCCCGTAAACAGTTCAATCGCCGGCTGAATCATCCGCCGTGTCCGGGGCGTAGCGATTTCCGTCATGAAAATAGCTGACGCCATGCTCAGAGGCAATGTAATTACCAGGGCCAGGGCACAGGTAACGAGCGAGCCTGACAGGAACATGGCTGCACCTACATGGCCGCCGCCTTCGGCTGTATCACTCGGATTCCACTGACCGGAAAACAAAAATTCCATAATACTGTGGCCAAATACGAAGAACGTATCTGTACCTTTAACGAAGAGAAAGGCCCCAATGAGAAACGGCACCAGTGCCATACCGATGCCGCATACTGTAATGAAGGTTCGGGCTGCTTTCTCGCTTCGGTGGGCTCTTAAAACCGCCGATTCGATCGAATTCATTACATTTCCTCCATTTAATTAGTGAACTTCTTTAGTCTGCATCTTGGAGCTTACGCCGTAGCCCAGTTCTTCAATGCGTTTGCCATATTCATCGCCAGTAATGTATTCCAGGAAGGCTTTAACAGCTGCTTTCGGTTCTTTGCTGGTGTAAATGTGTTCATAGCCCCATACGCCGTATTTGCCGCTGTACGTGTTTTCCAGGGTCGGTTCTACGCCGTCAATGGATACAGTCTGTACGGTCTTATCATTGATGAGGTACGGAAGAGCCACATAGCCAATAGCGCCGGGGTTCTGAGCTACGCTCTGAACGAGGATGCCGGAGTTATCTGTTTCCAGAGATTTGTTGTCTGCTTCTTCTGCGTCGTTAATAGCATATTTTTTGAACAGTGCCCGCGTACCCGATGTTTTCGGACGTGTTACGAGGACGATCGGTTTGTCTGCACCGCCAACATCTTTCCAGTTCGTAACTTTTGCCGTGAAGATATCAGCCAGCTGCTGGCGCGTCAGGTTCGTAACGCCGGCGTCTTTATTGACAATCGTAGCGACTGTCATGACACAAACTTTATGGTCCTGCAGTTTTTCTGCTTTTGCTTTATCCAGTTTCGTTTCAGCCGGAACGTCAGAGTTGCCCATATCTACGGAGCCGTCAGAAACCTGTTTCAGACCCGTACCGGAACCGCCGGCATTTAACGTGATGGTAACGTCTTTGTTGTTGGCTTTAAACTTTTCTGCTGCATCCTTTACGAGCGGAAGCAGTGCAGAAGAACCGGAACCGGTAATGCTGCCCGATACAGCTGCCGTCTTACCGCCGTTATCGCTCTTCTGCTGGTTGCTACCACAACCTGCCGCACCGACTACCATCACAGCAGCCAACGCTACCAATATAAACTTTTTCAACTTCATCAGAAATCCTCTCCTTTTGTTTTTGCACGTATGTATGTATGCTTCATTTCTGAATACAGCCCTATCTTATCAAGTAAACGTAAGGGTCCCATATAAACAATGTAAAGTTTTGTAAAATTTAAACCAGGTACTAATACCAAAAAAAAGACGCCTCCCAAGAGACGTCTTTTAGCAGTATGCTTTAATAGAGAATGGTTGTTCCGGTGTCTGTCAGTGCGGCCGAACAGCCGGCAGCGTTGATGCGCCGTAAGGCATGACGGCAATCGTATAGGTTTCATTGCCGTCATGGTGCAGCTGTTCCTGCGCCAGGTGCCATGCTTCTTCCAATGTTGCCGTAGGAATCTGTCCGCTCTGAATCATGACGGCGTTGTTTTCCGGACGCGTTACAGCATATACAGCACGGAGAGACTGAATAATGTCTTTGGTCTTATACGCAGAAAACGAAGGAATCGTAAACTCCTGCCGCAGCTGCCGTTCCCACTCCTGGCCGTCCTGTATGGCAAAGGCCCGGGCAAATTCCGGCGGTTCCGCACTGTCCGGGCAGTCCATGACGACGATCATAATGCCTCCGGGCTTGACTGCAAAGACCGCATTCATATGGGCTTTCGTAGCCTGATAAAAATTGATGTCCTTCGGATAGCCGCCGGCCGAGGTAATGACTACATCAGCCTGTTCCGGCATATAGGCCGTATCAATGCGGCTGAGAAGACGGCATCCTTCTTCCCAAGCCCGGAGCCAGTGGCCGGCAACGACATCATAAACCGATCCGTCTGCCGACAGGACTGTATTGACCATATAGTCCGGATTGATGAAAGAAACGCCTTCTACCATATCGTCATGCATGGCGTTTCCCAGCAGATTACCGGCACGGCACTGCTCGTTCATGCCGCCAGTCTGCTCGTCATTCAGGGCCAGGCCATGATTTCGCATAATCGTATCGTATCCGGCAAGACCGGGGAGGACAGCCTTTCGGCCGCCGCTGAATCCGGCCATGTCATGAAAGGATATGCCGCCGG
The DNA here is from genome assembly GCF_958350005.1 of uncultured Megasphaera sp. Lineage (GTDB taxonomy): Bacteria > Bacillota > Negativicutes > Veillonellales > Megasphaeraceae > Megasphaera. The sequence continues at coordinate 6,192 of NZ_CATWFF010000051.1, forward strand.
TCAAAATGAGGTGATCTGCTTCAACGGCCTGACGGTTGATGTATACGTCGTTGCCGAAGGACGTGCAGCCAACCCGTACGAGCTGGGCCGCATCCCGGCAGTCGTGCTGCACAATCTGCAGGGTTCCTGCCCACCGAGGTCCGCAGATCTGAACCAGCTCTTCCTTCGTCGCCGGCCGATGGGTCCCCAAGGCGACAAGCAGCCGTATATGCGCCAGCGAAATGCCGGCAGCCTGCAGCCGTTCCAGCAGGACATCCAGCATTTCTTCCGTATGGACAGCCCGTGTAGCGTCACTGACGACAATGACCACCCTTTCGTCCGGCCCGATTCGCTCTGTCAGAGCGGCCAAAGACGGCTCCACTGCCTGGCGGACTGCCTGGCGCACATCGGCAGCAGGCTGTGTCGGCTGGCCACGCAGCACATAGCGCACATGCTCTTCCGGCAGCGCCACGGTCTGCTGACTCTTCCCATAAGGAAAGGTATATATGCGATTCATTATGTCTCCTTTATCTGATATACGGGGAAATGAACAGTAATCTCTGTCCCGCTGTTTTCCTTGCTGTGCAGCGAAATGGTTCCGCCGTGATATTCCGCAATGTGCTTGACAATCGACAGACCCAGTCCGCTGCCGCCGATTTTCTGCGACCGGCTCGTATCGACGCGGTAAAACCGTTCAAATATGCGCTTCTGCTTATCTTCCGGAATACCAATGCCTGTATCACGAACCGTAAAATCAACAGACCTTCCCTTATCTTTGACCGTCACGTATACGTGGCCGCCAGGGAAATTATACTTCACAGCGTTATCGATAAGATTCATGGCCATTTCCCGGATCAGTCCCTTGTCGCCAAAAAAGGCCACATGTTCCATATCACAGCGAATGGTTACTTTCTTTTCAATCAGGACAGGTTCCATGAATTCGACAATATCATTGACAATATCCTGCAGGTACACGGGCTCCTGGGGCCTGCATTCCCGGTTTTCTTCAATCCGGGTCAGATGCATGATTTCCTCAATCATGCCCAAAAGCCGCTTGGCTTCCTTCTGAATAAGAGAGCCGAAATGAACGACATCGTCATCATTTTGAAACAGCCGCGCCGCCAGCACTTCTGCAAATCCGCTGATAGACGTCAGGGGCGTCTTCAGCTCATGAGACACGTTGGACGTAAATTCCCGCCGCAGCTGTTCCCGCTGTTCCTGTTCCGTAATATCGTCAATAACGAACATAGTACCATAGAATTCGTCGTCTTTGTATACGGACTGGACCGTCAGCAAATACAGCACATCGTCGCAGCTGATTTTCTGTTCCCATACCCGGTCCGAATGAGTACTGCGATGAATTTCATCCCACGATGCATCTGGAATAAGCGGTTCCAACGGCCGGCCCACAAGAGAAGCCCCGTCTTTCTGCCGCAGAATCGTCACGGCACAGTGGTTGATCCCCAGAATACGATACAGGTGATCCGTCATGATAACCCCTTCCTGGAGATTTTCCATCATGAGGCGGATAATATTGCGCTGCTGTTCAATGCTGTGGATATTTTCCTGAATAATCTTGCTCTGATAATAAATCTTTGACACCAGAGGCTGTAGTTCCTGATCGACGACCGGAACCTGATTCAGCGAGCCCGCATCAGTATTACTGATAGTCTGTATCATCAGCACGGTCTGACGAAGCGGCTGCAGGAGCTGTGCCGTCAGTACGCGCGCCGCCTTAATGCAGGCAAAAGCCGCCAGAATCAGCAGGCCGCAGACAATAGGCAGAATGGACAGGAAATGAGAGTAAATGGAATCCCGTTCAATACTGATGCGTAAAATCGTGCCGTCCGGCAGTTTCTGCGCTTCATAATACAGGGATTTCGACAAGGTCTGGGAATTGCGGACTGCCGTTCCCTTCCCGTTCTGGATAGCCCCTTGTACTTCCGGCCGTTCCAGGTGATTTTCCATGAGTCCCTTGTATTCCGATTCAAACAGCACTTTTCCTTCTTCATTAATCCACGTAATACGCAGCCTGCCGTTTTCCTGTTCCGTCACCCGTTCCAGATACTGCCGGGGATAATCCGTCTGCTCGATAGCCGTGGCAATGCTCATGGTGTATACATCCATTTCCTGAGAAATCTGCCGCTGCATAGAATGCCAGAATACACCAATAGAAATAAGGGTAGTTACGACCATGCAGGCAAAGCCGAGGCAGATGAAGCTAATATAGATTTTGCGCTTCATACGCCGCCGCCAATCACATAGCCTACGCCGCGGACGGTGCGGATAATCTGACCGCCTTCGCCGAGTTTCTGCCGCAGGCTTTTAATATGCATGTCAATAGTCCGGCTTTCGCCTTCATACGTAAAGCCCCAGACAGCTTCCATAATCTGTTCCCGCTTGAGGACGATGTCAATATTGACCAGCAAATACCGCAGCAGTTCGAACTCTTTAACCGTCAGATGACATACTTCACCGTTGACGGTAACGATATGCTTTTCTCCGTCCAGCGATACAGGGCCGAAGGTATAAATATTGTTTTCCGGCCGCTGCGGTTTGCTGCGCCGCAGCACGGAGCGAATTCGGGAAATGAGTTCGACAATACCGAAAGGCTTGCATACATAGTCATCTGCACCGCCGTCGAGACCGCGGACAATATCGTATTCACTGGTCTTTGCTGTCAGCATGATAACCGGCAGCGACCGGAGATGGGAATCCTTGCGGATCTTTTCCAGTATTTCCGTGCCGCTTTCTCCAGGCATCATAATGTCCAGCAGCAGCAGAGACGGCCGCTTTTCAGCCAGAGCCTTCCAGAATTCTTTGCCGTCTGCAAAGGTTTCCACGTCAAATCCCTGACTGCGCAGAGCATAGCCTACGAGTTCGCGAATATTTTCATCATCTTCTACACAATAAATAAGTGCCATACGCCCACATCCTCACTGTAAAATAACCTATTTTTCTAGTATAGCATGATACACAGCTTATTTCAGCATCTGGAAACATTTCCGTAAAATGTCCGTAAAATCTGACAAAAGGCTGCAGCCAGGAAGCATCCGCTTCCCTGCCGCAGCCTGTCTGGCTAGTCAAAATCTTTTGCCCGCAGCTGAACCTGCCATTCTTTATCGACCTGCTCATACGTAATAATTGCCGTAAAGGAATGGAGATCCCGAACCCATGTAAAATTGCGGTCTGCTATATCCCGCGTATCCAGATTCTGGGTCAGCGAGAAAATAAACGTATCCCGCGGCGTCAGCACGTAGCCTACAGAAAAGCCCTGCTGCCGCGGATCGTCGATCGTATCAAAGCGATACGGCGTATAGCCGCTGACATTATGTTTTTTATACCAAACATCGGCCCACAGCCGGTCATTAATACCCTGATGGAGCGTGACGCCGCTGTAAGGATCACGGCGCTGGGCATTATCCGTAGAATACCAGTCCCGCCGATAGCCGGCAAAGAAGCGAATATTAGCTTTATCCCACAGCGGAATAGGCCGATGGGAAATTTCCGACCGTATGCCCCGATGCGTGCCTGTATCGACACCGCTTTCAGACCAGCGTCCCCAGTTGGCGCTTACATCAGCATAGATACCTGTATCGCCGAAATGCAGGCGCGGCGCAAAATATTCCAGTTCCGGCCATTTCGTCGCCCAAATGTTATCATCATTGTCCGTACTTTCTTCCTGGCTGTAACCCAGACGGAATGTACCAAAAGACGTATCCTTTTCCAGTCTTGCTGCCGGCTTGAAGCCGTTGCTCGTGTTGAGGACGTAATTGACATTAGCCCGCAGATCGCCGCTGTCATTCAGCGGGAACACAGCATATCCCCGCAGCCCCAGGCCATCGTCGCTGTTATACGTCGGTCGCGGCAGGAGCGTGAAAATCCAGGGCCGAGTATTATCATCCGGACGCAGACTGCCTTCATAATGGCCGTACGTAAACAAACAGATATGTTTGAACCACAGTTTCGTATTTTCCGCTGTAAATTTCTCGCCTGGATAAATGCGAATATCATCGCCGGTCAGGTAATAGTCCGGCGTCTTGGCCACTGCATGAGGCGTCGTAATCAGGCCGTGCTTGATATAGCCCACGCCGTTGACCAGTTCTGCCCCGGAACCGCGGACGAAGGTATCAGCATCCATAAACCCTTCCATGTTCTTCATAGATGCATTATTTTTTCCCGTATAGGTAACATCTGACCCGGCCAGAGCGGTATCGCCTGTAATATAGACTACCGGCCCCTTGGCATGATATACCTGGCTCTGCGTATTGCCTTCTACATCATTGGCATAGATCTGATCCATGCCCTGCTGAATATCGACGTTGCCCCGGGCCCGGACATAATGATCCCTGTCGCGCACGAGAAACGTATCTGCTTCCATATGAACGGGCTGATCCGGCAGAACCACGTCATGAGCCTGTGAAGCCGCATCCAGATCAACAGGCACAACAGCCTCTTTTTCTACGGGCACGCGCGCCGAAACATCACCTTCACTGTCTGCCGCAGCAATCGAAAAGGGCAGTACTGCCGCCACAATCGATGCGGCCCACCATTTATTCATGTACATCACCAGTCTGTTCTTCTGTCGGCGAAATCGTCACTACGACCTGGGCGTTGTCATCAGAATGGGCCGCCGTATCAGCACTGCTGTCGCCGGCATCACCGGTATCTCCCAGTTCTACTGGCGTCACGCTGCCGTGATAACCCGTTTCTTCTGCCGTGCTGCCCGTATGAGACGGCACCTGGACACCGCTGGCGGCCATATTCGCCGATTTCATATCATCTGGCGCCTCATTGCGGCGAAAACCCATCACTTCCGTATTGGCTTCCGTTTCAGCCAGCATGTCCGTACCGGCAGGAATTTCCACGTCGTTGCCGTGAACGAACAGGCCGCCGACCAGCCCGACAGGCCCCAGAATAATCGCGCCAGCCGCCGAAGCGCCTACAGCCCCGGCAGTCCGTTTATATTCTTCTTTCGCCTTTTCACCGATAATCAGCGATACAGGCGTACCGTCAGCAGCCCGGACAGAATGATAGGTAATTTCGATCTTGCCGTCTTTGCCAAACCGGCCGGACTTGCGGGCTTTCGTAATCGTTCCTGTCGCTTCCATGCCGCGGGGAATGGCTACAACATCGCCGACCATGACGTCATCGGTTACGGCAAACTGCACTGTATCCCCTTCCTGAGCTGTCTTGGAATCGAGCGGTTCCAGTGTATGAACCGTGACCAGCGTCGAAGCCGGAATAGTCACTTCCTGGGAGGTGTATTTGGCATTACCCAGCAGTGCCTGGCGCAGAGAGCGGACGCGGCCTACAAGGGAGCCGCTGGTCACCTTGCCGTCAATGCCTTCTTCCAGAGAATCAACACGTACCAGCAGCGGTTCTTCCGTCACCTGACCGGCATACTGCCACTGCATGAGGTTGACTGCTGCCACCAGGGACAGGTCCGATCCGGAACTTCCGTATACGTCGCGATACAGGGCGTCCGTCTTATTCTGAATACTTCCTTCCACTGTATTCTGTCCATTGAGCAGCGTATCCAATGCAGCAATGCGGTCATTCAGCGACCCCGTCTGCGTCGTGCCGTACACTGTCGTTTCTACTTTTTCCGTCTTTTCCAGAATCGTATAATCAGCTGCACCGGCAGTCATGACGCCGCACAGCGCCACAGCCGCCATAAGGCAGGCAATTTTTTTCTTCCACATAAGTCATTCCTCCTCTATATATCCCAGTATATACACATACGGCACAGCTATTCTGCGCTATGCCGTACGACTCTCCCCAAGAAACTCTTACAT
>NZ_CATWFF010000052.1 GCF_958350005.1 uncultured Megasphaera sp.
GCTTTATAGCTGCCGTTTTCACTGAAAACCGGTACAGAAGCGGCAAAGGCAGAAACACTCATAACAGAAACAGCAGCCAGTACGAAGAGGGAAACTTTTTTCTTTAACATATGCAATACATCCTTTCTGTGGAATACAGGTACATTCATGGTTCAGGCGCCTTAGTGTTTTATCTCCTTGGATGATTGTATTGTAACGCATGGCCATAAACATGTCTAATGCTTATGATAATAAAATTTACATGCTTTGCGAGCATGTAAATTTTGGCGATATTTATTCCATAACCTGGAATAGAGCAATAAAAAAACGGCCATCCATGTAGGATGACCGCTATGCTTCTCATATTATAACCGTTTTTTGAAGTTGCCTACGACATTGATGCTTTCATCTTCGATGATGAAGACGTTTTCGTCGTATTCACAGAGGACTTTGCGCAGGATAATGGCTTCGTTCTTGGCGACGACAGTGAGGAGAATATTGGTCTTTTCGCCGCTGTAGGCACCGATGCCCTGAATGGTCGTTACGCCGCGATGTACTTTTTCGAAAATCAGGTCTTCCATGCCTTCTTTTTTCGTGATGATCATCATGGTCATGGTAATGTTCTGCAGGTGAACGCGGTCGATGACGACGGCTGTGACTGCGGCAAACAGGATGGAGTATACAGCCGAGGAAATGTCATAAATGACCATGCACGCAGAAAAGACGAAGATATTGATGACTGTAAATACTTTGCCAACGCTCATGCTCTTGTATTTCTGCATGAGCAGGAGGCCCAGTATTTCTTCACCGCCGCCGCTTCCCTTGGACAGGAGGGTAATGCCGGCGCCAAGGCCGCATAAAATACCGCCGGCAACGGCAGCGGTAATGTTTTCCGGCAGCAGGCTGTGATCGGGAATGGGGACAAGGCTGAGGAGCACACTGTAGGCGATGACGCAGAGAATGGTCTTGACGATAAAATCGCCGCCAAAGCGCTTCATGGAGATGTACAGCAGCGGCAGATTCAGGAGAAAGTAGATGACGCCAATGGAGTTCGTCTGGCTCAGGGACAGGCCGGCTACGGTATCGACGACCCAGATGAGGAGCTGGGAAATGCCGAGAAAGCCGCCGTTGTACAGGTGGCAGGGAAGAATAAATACGTTGAAGCCAATAGAATACAGCAGCGATCCGCCCAGGATATAGCCCAGGACGCGCCAGTCGAATACGGAACGGTATTGTTTGGGAATAGACAGGTTCATACAGACTCTCCTTTACAGCTAGATATAAGTAAAAAGCCCCATGAAACATGGGGCTTTTTACGGGTCAATACACAGTCATACAGAACTGGTTATTGCGGCAGCAAGCCTTTCTTTACGAGGAATGCATGGGCGACTTCATGCGGATCCTGTCCGTCAATATCGACGGCATAGTTCATGTTCCGCATTTCTTCGTCTGTAATTTGTCCGTCCAGTTTTGCAAAGACGTCTTTCAGTTCAGGATATTTTTCAAATACGTCGGCACGCGTAAACGATACGGCATAGAAAGGCGGGAAGAACTGCATATCATCAGGCAGTTCCTTGAGCTGCATCTTCTTCAGCAGTGCGTCTGTAGAGAAGGCATCGACGACGTCAACTTCCCCGTTGGCAACGGCCTGATAGCGAATGGTTGCGTCCATGGCCTTGGCGTCTTTAAAGTGAACGCCATATTTCTTTTCCAGGCCTGGCAGGCAGTCTTCACGCTGCAGGAATTCTGCCGTACATCCCAGGGTAACGTCGTTGGCAATAGCCAGGAGATCACTCATTTTCGTCAGATTATGCTGCTGTGCAAATTCGGGCCGTACGCTGAGGACGTAGGTGTTGTTGAAGCCGAAAGGCTTGGAAACGACGACGTTGTCATTCTGTTTCAGCGTATCGTGTACTTCCTGGTATACTTTGTCCGGATTGGAATCCATCGGCAGTTTGGCGAAGTTCATAAGGGCTGTGCCCGTATATTCACAGAACGTATCAATGTCGCCGTTTTTCAGGGCACTGTAGCAGAAGTCTGCGCCGTTCAGGTTGAAGCGCCGTTCTACCTTGATGTCCGTGTAGTGTTCAATAAGGTCTTCATACATATAGCCCAGAATGAAGACTTCCGTGAAGTTGGACGTGCCGAGGACGATCTTCTTCTGTGAAGCTGTCTGGTAGTACGTGTAGCCTTTGTTGACCAGCGGTACGGCTACCAGAGCCAGGCACAGAGCAGAGACGACGACTTTCTTGAAGGTATGATTGGACTGGCTGTCGTTGGTAATTTCTGCAGCCGGTTTCAGGCCTTCCGGAACGAGGAGGCTTTCGGCCTGGGACAGAAGGTAGTCGATGAGCAGGGCCAGAATAGAAGCCGGAATGGCGCCGAGGAGAACCATGTCGATGTTCAGCCCAATGAGGCCCATGTTGATGAACCAGCCGAGACCGCCGGCGCCGGCAAAGGCGGCAATGGTCATGGTGCCGACAGCGGCAACGGCGCTGATGCGGATACCGGCCATGATAAAGGGCATGGCCAGAGGCAGTTCGACTTTCATGAGCTGCTGCCACGGCGACAGGCCAATGCCGTCAGCTGCTTCCATCGTATGAGGATCAATGCTCATGATGCCGGTGTAAGTGTTTTTAATAATCGGCAGCAGGGCGTATACGATGACCATGATGATAGCCGGCTTTTCGCCAATGCCGACGAACGGAACGGAGAAGGCCAGCAGGGCGATGCAGGGAATACTCTGCATCAGGTTGGCAATGCCGATGACGATATTGGCAGCCGATTTGTTTTTCGTAACGGCAATGCCCAGGGGCACGCCGATGAGGATTGACAGGAATACGGCCATGGTCGTCATATTCATGTGTTCCATGAACCGCATCCATACATCTGGATACTTAGCGAGTAATAAGGCAAAGAAACTGGTCATGACAAAATTCCTCCTTCGTTAGTGCTGGCAGTTTGATATTGACGGCTCAATACGAGGAGCAAACGGCTTTTTGTCAGGAACCCAGTTACTTCCTGGGCGTCGTTTACGACGGGGATGATGTTGAAATACGTGTAGTCAACGTTGTTGATAATATCTTTCAGCGTCGTATCTTCCGTAACCGTCTGGTAGTCATGGGAAATGAAATCAGTCAGCGGCATGCTGTAGGACTTGAAGTCCTTCAGGTCAGACAGCCAGATAATGCCTTCCAGCTTGCGGTGATTCGTGACGAGCACGCTGTCGACGCGGGCGTGGTTCATGACCTGCAGGGCCTGGATGAGCGTGCGGTCTGACGAAATGGAGCACGGGTTTTTCAGCATAATGTCCCGGGCTTTGATGAATTCCGGATTGGACCAGAGACGGTTCTTGCCGATAAAGGTCTTTACGTAGTCGTTGGCCGGTTTTTTCAGGATATTTTCTGGTGTGTCGCACTGGACGATGAAGCCGTTCTGAATGATGCAGATACGGTCGGCCATTTTAATGGCTTCGTCCATGTCGTGGGTGACGAAGACGATGGTTTTATGGAACCGTTTCTGCAGCTTTACGATAGAATCCTGCAGGTCACTGCGGGTCATGGGGTCCAGGGCGCTGAAAGGTTCATCCATGAGGATAATGTCCGGGTTGGTCGCAAAGGCGCGGGCTACGCCGACACGCTGTTTCTGGCCGCCTGACAGCTGGCACGGATAGAGATTGCGGTAACTTGCCGGATCGAGTTCGACCATGGACAGCAGTTCGTCAATGCGGGCGTCGATCATCTTGGGATCGTAGTTGTTAATGGTCAGGATGATGCGGATATTGTCGGCAATGGTCATATGCGGAAACAGGCCGGCATCCTGGACAACGTAGCCAATGCGGCGGCGCAGGCCAATACTGTCCTGTTTCTTTATGGATACGCCGTCAATGGAAATGTCGCCGCCGTTGATGTCATTCAGCTTGTTTATGGTCTTCAGCAGCGTCGTCTTCCCGCAGCCTGATGAGCCGATGAGGACCATAAATTCCCCGTCTTTGATTGTCAGGTTGATGGAATGGAGGACGAGCTTATCCTTGTAGGATTTTGTTACTTTTGAAAAGGTAATCATCATAAGCCTCCTTTTGCTTATAACAGGCAGCATGTTGTACTGCATTTATGTATCATACGACAAATAACGTTAAGGCAGGCTTAATATAGGAGGGATATGATTAAGAGTACGTTAAGATTGCAATATTTCTGTTAGAAACGGCGGAAAACAGGGAAAAACGGGAAACAGCCTGCATCGTTCCCCTGTAGAAAGAGGTACTATGCAGGCTGTTGGAAAGCATTTATTTCAGCAGATCATGTCTGATGGCATAGTCGACCAGATCGGCTTTGGTTGCACAGTGCAGTTTGTTCATGAGCCGCGTTTTATAGGTTGATACGGTTTTGATGGAAATAAACAGTTCATCGGCAATGGCCCCGAGGGAGTAGCCGCGGACCAGATACTGCAGTACTTCCTGTTCCCGGCAGGACAGTTCTTCCAGGGCTGTGTCCGGCGGCCCGGCGATCAGGCTGTCCAGCAGCATATGCGTATCTTCGGCGCTCAGGTAGCGGCCGCCCTGGGCGACGGTGCGGAGGGCCTGAAACAGTTCCGTGTCAATCGTGTCTTTGCAGAGATAGCCGTCGGCGCCCTGGGTCATGAGTTCTTTAATATACTGGTTTTCGCTGTACATCGTCAGAATGAGTACTTTTACCGGCAGGTGGCGGCGGCGGATTTCCCGCAGACAGTCAAGGCCTCCCATGACCGGCATGGACAGGTCCAGCAGGACTACGTCAACGTCGGCAGACTGCAGTTTTTCCAGCGTTTCCACCCCGTTGGAAGCTTCGGCGACGACCTGGAAATCATCCTGCGAGGCAAGGAGCAGCTTCAGTCCTGTCCGCAAGATGCGGTGGTCATCGGCCAGTAAGAGTTTAATTGGCATGATCTGTTCCTCCTTGTAATGACACGTCCTTCAGCGGAAGGGTAATGCAGATTGCCGTACCGCCCTGGGGCAGGCTGGAAATCTGAAAGGTTCCGCTGAGCAGTTCTGTCCGTTCCTGCATGCTGGCCAGGCCCAGGTGATTATCGAGCCGTGCTTTTTCGGCCATATCCCGGCTGAGGCCAATGCCGTTGTCGGTAATGGTCAAGGTCAGTGTCCTGTCTGTCGCAGCAAGGGAGATATGAGCGGCTGTGGCCCTGGCATGGCGGACAATATTGGTCAGCCCTTCCTGCATCATGCGGTAGCAGAGCAGGGAAACGGGGCGGGGCAGGTCTGTGCAGTCGCCGTCGTGAACGAAGGTAACCTCTATCTGGGGCTGGGCCCGGCGGAACGTATCCAGATATTTTTCCATAGCCGCAACCAGACCCAGATCGTCGAGCAGAGGCGGGTGCAGATTGACGGCCAGGTGCCGGAGTCCTTCCAGGGTTTCCTTCGTCAGGGTACTTACGTTTTCCACCAGTTCCCGTACAGATGCATCGGGGATACGGTCCCGGATAATTCGCAAATAAGCCAGCATGGAAACCATGGACTGACTTGTTTCGTCGTGAAGTTCCCGGGAAATGCGCCGCCGTTCGTCTTCCCGGGCCGAAAAGAGCTGGCTGATGAGCTGCATGCGCAGCCGTTCTTTTTCCTGCAGCGTCTGGAGAAGGCGGGAATTTTCCTGATCTCTGGCGTACAGCCGGGAAGACAGGGTGTTGAAGGCCCGGGCCAGACGGCCCATGTCGTCATCTGCCTGGGGCTCTACTTTGACGCAGTAGTTGCCCCGTCCCAGCTGGCGGACAGCAAGGGACATGGTGCGAATAGGCTTTAGAAAACTGTGGGCAAAGCGCGTAGCCAGCCAGGAAGCGGCCAGGCAGATCAGCAGGACAAGGGTGATGATTTCCGCAAAGCGACGGCGCATGAGTTCAGACATGGGCCCTTCAGTCAGGCCAATGCGGAAATAGCCGATCAGGCCGTCGTCAATGGGATAGAGCACTTCCCGGATCATTCCTTCATTACTGTCGAACAGCATGGTGTCGGTCTTCTGGTCCGGCCGGCGCTGACGGACTGGCGGCAGGCCCTGGGGCAGGCCGTCCGTAAAGGTGCTGGCTATGATGTGTCCGTTTGGCAAGGTGACCATAATATAGCGGATCTGGCTGTTTACGGTCTGAATATGTACGAGCTGCTCTGTAATGCTGAAGCGGTCGTCCAGAAGGATGTCGTCGCCTATGGCTGTGCTCAGGGCCTGGCCGATTTCCAGGCCTGCCGTGTCCAGCTCCCGCTCCATTTGCGTCCGCGTCGTGTACAGCATGAGACTGCCAATGAGGACGCCGCAGATAAAAATGGCGCCCACAATGAGGACGTTAAATTTTACGTACAGACTGTATTTTTTCATTCAGGCCTCCCGGTGCGGTGCATACGCAGGGCATACTGGCGGCGAAGCTCGTCATAGGCGCCGGGCACAGGCGGCACAAAGGCGTCGATCTGGATGGACTTCATCGCCTCCTGCAGGGACGGATCAGTATGCATGGTGTAAAAAATCTGCCGCAGCTTGTCTTTTTCCTGTTCCGGCAGGTCCCTGCGCATAATGACCGGCCCTGTAGGCGCCTCGGGCAGGACGGCAAAGATCCGGATCTGCTGACACAGCTGGGGATTGGTCTGCCGGACAAAATCGTATATCTGACTGTCAATGCTGGCGCCGTCGGCCAGGTGGTTGGCTACGGCCCAGATCGATTTATCGTGATTATAGGTATAGAAAAAGCGCTTAAAATACGTACTGGCTGAGGTCCCGCGCTCACTGAGCAGGGAATCGACTGCCAGCCGTCCGGAATAGCTCAGGGGGTCCGTAAAGGCAAAGGTCCGGCCCTGGAGCTGACTGAAATCGGTAATATCCGTGTCGGCGCCGGTAATCAGGTACGTGCTGTAGTACACGGAACCACTCGTTTCGGCCATGGCCAGCAGTTCTGCAGGCGGCACATTCTGATAAGCACAGTAGGCGCCTGTGGAAAAGAAGGCAATGTCGGCGCCGCCGCTGCTCATCAGCTTGTTGAGTTCTTCATAAGAGCGGCGCTGAATCAGCACGGCAGGCCGTCCCTGCTTCCGGGCAATATAGTTGACGATAATCTGGTAGGACTGGCGCGTTTCTTTCGGGGAAATGACGGAGGCGAAGGCAATGCGCAGCGGCGCTTCTGCGGTGGAACTGGTCTGAGCCTGCTGAGGCTGAGACTGCGTGAAGTCAATGGCGCCGTCGGTCCTGCGGCATCCGGCAGCATATACGAGAATACATGCTGCCAGTGCCAGGACGAAGCAGCCTACCCATTTTGCACCCTTCATACGCTAACCCTCCTGTATCACGAACTATCCTTTATTTTATTATACGGTATAGACAGGAAAGATTGCAAAAAATAGGGGCATAAAAAAATACTCTCCCATCATGAACGGGAGAGTATGGGCCTGAAAGATGCAGCAGTTACTGCGGCAGCAGGCCTTTGCGGATGAGAAATTCCCGCGCTGTCTGATGCGGGTCCTGTCCGTCTACGTCGACGGCGTAATTCATGGCCCGCATGTCTTCTTCTGAAATCTGGCCGTCTAATTTGGCAAAAAGAGGCTGCAGTTCCGGATAGCGGTCGAAGAGATCGGCCCGCGTAAGGGCGACGGCATAAAAAGGCGGAAAGAAATGCACGTCATCAGGAAGGGGCTGGAGATTCATTTTTTTCAGCAGTCCATCTGTAGAAAAGGCATCAATAACGTCGACGTCGCCATTGGCCAGGGCCTGATAGCGCAGGGTAGAATCCATAGGCCGGACGGCGCCGAAGTGAACGCCAAAACGGGATTCAATCCCGGACAGGCCGTCTTCGCGGTGGAGAAATTCAGAGGTACAGCCCAGGGTCGTTGTGTCGGCCATGGCCAGGAGATCGCTCATGGCAGTCAGCCCGTTGGCCTGGGCGAATTCAGGGCGCACGCTGAACACATAGGTGTTGTTAAAGCCCAGCGGCCTGGACGTAACGACGTCGTAGCGCGTCAGCAGCGTATGCTGTACCTGTCTGTAGACGGCGTCAGGGTCGGAGTTCAGCGGCTCGTGAAGGACGTTCATCAGCACGGTTCCCGTATAGCCGACGAAGGTGTCAATATCGCCGTGAGTCAGGGCACTGAAGCAGAAGGCAGCTCCGCTCAGGTTAAATCGCCGTTCTACGCGGATATCCGTGTAATGCGTGACCAGGTCTTCATACAGATATCCTAAAATAAGTACTTCTGTAAAATTGGACGTGCCAATGACAATTTTTTTCTCCGTTGCCGTGCGGTACCAGCCGTAGCCCTGATGAGCCATGGGCAGCAGGAACAGGAGGGCGCAGATACTGGCGACGACGGCTTTTTTGAGCTTCTGCCGGGGACGGTGGTTCCGCACTTCCCCCGGCTTTTTTAGGCCTTCTGATACGAGCAGGGCTTCAGCGTGGGAGAAGGCATAATCGAGGAGCAGGGCCAGCAGCGACGCCGGAATGGCGCCGAGCAGTACCATATCGGCATTGAGGCTGATAAGCCCCATGTTGATAAACCAGCCGAGACCGCCGGCGCCGGCAAAGGCGGCAACGGTCATGGTGCCGACAGCGGCGACAGTACTGATGCGCACGCCTGTCATAACAAAGGGCATGGCCAGGGGGATTTCGAAATAGCGCAGTTTCTGCCATGTTGACAGGCCAATGCCGTCGGCTGCTTCCAGGGCATGGGCGTCAATGCGCATCAGGCCCGTATAGGTGTTTTTGATGATCGGCAGCAGGGCATAGATGATTACCATGAGAATGGCCGGTTTTTCGCCAATGCCGACCAGGGGAATGGCCAGCGCGAGCAGGGCAATGCTGGGCAGGCTCTGCATGATGTTGGCTGTGCCAATGACCAGGCGGGCGAGGCGGCGGTTTTTGGTAATGACGACGCCTAAGGGAACGCCTATGAGAATAGAGAGGAATACAGCCAGCGTTGTCATATTCATGTGTTCTATAAACCGCATCCATACGTCGGGATATGTTTCCTGCACTAAGGCGATGAACGAGTGGGTCATGATAAGGGAACTCCTTGTCCTGTAAAAAGAATTAAATATATCCGTAGTATACAGGAAAATATGTTAATGCAGCGTTAATAAAGCACGTAATAGATTAATATAATACAAAAGCACCCCGGAGACAGCAGCAGTTACTGCCGTTCCCGGTGTGCTTGGTGCAGCGTCCCTGATGGGGGACTTCATTATGCATCCTATGTTGTGAATTGATGGGAATCAGTCTTCTTTGGGTTTGGCGTTCCAGACGAGGAGGGCCAGGAGCGTGGAAACGACGGCTGCGCCGACCCAGAATTCCGTAGCCAGGCCGAAGTCATAGACCTTTTCGCCGCCTACGACAGTAATGGTCATGAGCTTGCCTGTAATAAATTCCTGAATAGCTGCGCCGGCATAGCTCAGCAGGCCGATCATGCCCATAGCTGCGCCGGTAACGCGTTTCGGCACAATATCGACAGCCATGAGGCCGCCCATGTAGCAGACCAGAGCGCCCATGGTAAAGCCGTAGAAGGTCATGCACAGCATGTCCATCGTGAAGGACTGGGGAGCCCAGACGAAGCCGGCAATGGACAGGGAATAGAGAATACCATAGATCAGGGCCGGTGCATTGCGCTTGTGATTGAAGAACTTGTCCGAAATGACGCCGCACAGGAGGGCACCGAAGATGCCGGCGACCTGCATGTAGGCCATAACGCCGGCAGCCCCCATGATGTCATAGCCTTTCTGGGAAGTCAGGTAGACGACGCCCCAGCTTTCGACGGCGTAGCGGGCAATGTATACGCACAGCGATGACAGGCCGAGAATCCAGACAGCCGGATTTTTTACGACAGCATTCCACTGCATGGAGCCGACAGATTTTTTCTTTTCCGCATCAATTTGTTCCTGCGTCTTTTCGCCGTAGTAGACGGCGCCATTGGGCAGGCCCTGTGTTTCCGGACGGTCGCTCATGCCGAAGTAAATAAAGGCCGTGCCGATAAGGGAAATAATGCCGGCCGAAATGAAGCCCATAGACCAGTTATAGGCCGATACGATGGCGGCAATAGCAAAATAGGCAAAGGAAGAGCCCAGATTATGACTCGTAAACCAGACGCCGTACAAGGTGCCGCGCTGTTTGTTGCTGAACCACTGATTGAGGGCGACAATGGACGGGCCGGCGCCGTAGGACTGGAACCAGCCGTTCAGGCCCCAGAGAATGGCCAGGGGAACAAAGGAATTCACCAGACCCATGCCGACCATGGTCAGGGACGAAATAAACAGGCCAAATGAAAAAAAGCGCTTGTTGTTCATGCGGTCTGCCAGGAAACTGTTCGTAAATTTACCCAGACCGTAGGTGATGAAGAAAATAGAACCAATAATACCAATTTCCGTTGGGGTTACAATTCCCGATGCCAGCAGAGGCTTTTTGATGACCGAATAGCTCTGCCGGATGATGTAATAAAAGGCGTAGCCAATGGTAATGGAAGCAAAGACGCGCCAGCGCATAGCGTTAAACTTTTTCTTTACCTCATCGGCGTCAGAAATCTGGGCGATGTCCGGGCCGGTTTTAAAGAACTGCCATAATACATTAAGCATACTGAAAAACTCCTTTCGCCAATACCGTATTATAATGGTTTAAACATGTTAGATATAATGTATTATAATCGGCCAGGCTGTACTGGCGGTATAGGAAAAATTCTGATTTTTCTGTAGGAATTTTTCTGACACGAAAAAACGCAGGCTCTCCTGGGCAGAGAACCTGCGTTTTATAACAGCAGTATTATAGAATGTCAATCTGACAGGCTTCCATGGCTTTCAGTGCCGTCTGGTGCCGTTCCGGCGTTACGCCGGCACAGCAGGAACTGTCGACGCAGATTTCCTTTTCCGGGTAGAAGGCCTTCAGCAGCAGGGCGTTGGAAATGACGCAGATATCGGTGCACAGGCCCATGAGGACGAGGCGGTCATAATCGGCCACTTCTTCAATCAGGTCGGTGCAGCCAAAAGTCGGCTTTTCCAGCACCGTGGCAAACAGCGTATACGGCAGGAGCTGCCGGCAGATCTGCCATCCCTTTGTATCGCGGATGCAGTGGGGCACAGGGAGCTTTTTCCCTTCCTGCCGATCCAGGTAGTCATCGCCGTGGGTGTCCTGCGTAAAGATGAGATCTGTATGGACCGTTTCATCTTTTTTGCTGGCCATAATCTTTGCGTCAATGCGGGGCACAATGGCCTGGGCTTCTTTCGTTCCCAGCGCGCCGTCAATAAAGTCATTCTGCATATCAATGATAATATAAGCCTGGTTCATGAAATACACCTTCCTGAACGGTTACTGCCGCAGTTCACGAATATATTCCGGCACGTCAGGGCAGGTCATGAGACCGGACATGAGGGCAACGCCCGTAATAGGCGTGTCATGGAGTTTCTGCACCGTCTGGGGCGTAATGCCGCCCAGTGCGTATACCGGAATGGACACGGCCTGACAAATGGCATTTACCATTTCCGGGCCAATAGGAGGCAGCGTTTTTTTACAGTCCGTCGGGAACACATGGCTGGCCATGATGTACGTCGCTCCCAGTTCTTCGGCCCGCTTGGCTTCTTCCGGCGTATGGACGGAAACGCCCAGGGTCGTCATGTAGTATAACAGGGACGAATGGGTTTCCAGATATTCCAGAGAGCACTGGAAGCGGGGCACGCGCAGGCGGACGGCCACCTTTCCAAAATGATGAAGTACACAGGTTTTGCCGTGCATATTGCACAGGCGCAGTGCTTTTTTGGCATAATCGGTGTATTCTTCTTCAGATAATGTTTTTTCACGTAAAATGACGTAGTCTACATCAGAAGCAGTAATTTGTTCCAGCTGATCCCAATAGTTCGTCTTGGCAAGCTCATGATTCGTTACGGCAGCAATTTTTAACACGATAGTATCACCTGATTGTATAATATTGTAACGACAGAAATAGTTTATATATACTACTATACAG
>NZ_CATWFF010000053.1 GCF_958350005.1 uncultured Megasphaera sp.
TGATAATGGTTCTGTTGCATTGAACCATGTTTCGCTCCATATTGGGAAAGGGGAGTTCGTCTTCGTCGTCGGTGCCAGCGGTGCCGGGAAGTCGACGTTTATCAAGCTCCTGTCGCATGAAGAGCTGCCGACAGAAGGCTCTGTATTTGTCGACGGCACGGAAGTCAATAAGCTGCCGAAAAGCCGCGTCCCCTATTTGCGCCGCAAAATGGGCATCGTGTTCCAGGACTTCCGCCTTTTGCCCAATAAAACGGCCGAAGAAAACGTGGCCTTTGCCATGGAAGTCATCGAATCGCCGCGGCGGGTTATTAAAGAACGGGTCCGGACCGTTCTGGATCTGGTAGGATTGCTGGGGAAAGCCGATGCACTGCCGCAGAATCTGAGCGGCGGCGAACAGCAGCGCGTAGCCATTGCCCGGGCCATTGTCAATCGCCCGCTTCTGCTCATTGCGGACGAACCGACAGGCAATCTGGATCCGGAAACGTCCATGGATATTATGGATACCTTTAAAAAAATCAATCACATGGGGACAACAGTCCTCATGGTAACTCATGACAAACAGATGGTTGATTTAATGAACAAGCGGGTCATCGAAATCGTTGACGGCGCCGTCGTACGCGATGAAATGAAAGGGGGATATAACGATGAAGATTAGGACCATGCGCTATTTTGTTGCCGAAGCATGCCAGTCGTTCTGGCGAAACAGCTTTATGTCCGTCGCCTCCATCATTACCGTTGCCCTGTCTCTGTTTATCCTTGGTATTTTCATGACCATTGTGGCCAATCTCGATCATTTTGCAGAAAATCTGGAAAGTCAGGTCGAAATCAGCATTTATCTGAAAGATGGCCTGACGACGGATCAGGTCATGAGCGTCGGCAAGCGGCTGAAAGCGCTGGATGACGTCAATGAAATTACCTTTACCAATAAAGATGAAGCCATGGCGAAACTGAAAGACCGCATGAAAGATCAGCCTGGGATTTTAAGTGCCCTGGACGGGAAGAATCCGCTGCCCAGCTCGTATGAAGTGACTTTTACCCGTCCCGAAGCGGTCAAGCGGACTGCCGCTATTGTGGCAGAATATCCGGAAGTAGAAAGTACCCATTACGGGCAGGAAATTATTGAACAGCTCTTCCAGATTACGACAGTCATTCGCTGGGGCGGCATTGCGCTGGTCGTCTTCCTGACCTTGGCGACGCTGTTTATCATATCCAATACGATACGGCTCACTGTATTTGCGCGGCGCAAGGAAATTGGCATCATGAAATACGTCGGCGCGACGAACTGGTTCATTCGCTGGCCCTTTCTGCTGGAAGGGCTGATCCTGGGATTTATTGGCGGCATCATTGCCGATATTGCCCTGTTTCAGTTTTATGAAGTCGTCGTAGAAGCCATTCATCGCTCCCTGGCATTTCTGCCGCTGGTCAGCATGTATCCGTTTATCTATCACATGAGTGCACTCCTTTTGATTATCAGCATGATTATCGGTGCTATTGGCAGTACGATTTCCCTGAAACGGTATATGAAGGTGTAAGGTATGTGGAATTTTTCAGGACAAAAAAAATATATTGCTGCCCTTGTGGCAGCAGCGCTGCTGAGTCCCTATGCTTCGGTGCTGGCAGAAGATGAAGATTTACAGAATCAGCTGTCAGACGTACAGGGACAGATGGCCGAACAGGCCCAGAAAAAAAGTGATGCCGAAGCGGTCATTGGCAATGTGTTTGAAAAACTGCGGGTCATTCAGCAAAATCTGGATGCCGCGACGGCTGACTATAAATCGATTTCCGAACAGCTTGCGCAGACAGAACAGGAAATTACAGCGACGCAGAAAAAACTGGCTGCTGAACAGGCCAAGCTGGAGAAGCGAATGGATGTATTTCGCGTCCGCATTCGCGATATTTACATGCACGGCCAGCTGAGCTATCTTGACGTCGTACTGGGAGCCAAAGATTTCAGTGATTTTGCCAACCGCGTCGACTTGCTCCGTCGCGTCATTGCTGCCGATATGGAACTGATTACATCTATTCGGGAACAGCGCGATCAGATCCATCAGGTAGAACAGGAACTGCAGGAAGAACGGCAGAAGCAGGTACAGCTGAAAGAAGATGCTGCTAATAAGCAAAAGGAAATTGAACAGCATAAACAGGAACAGCAAGCTGTTCTTCACCAAGCTCAAAACGATAAAGCTACGGCCGAAGCGGCTTATCGTGAACTGGAAGCGTCTTCGGCAGCCATTGGCGAAATGCTGCGGCAGCGTCAGGCTGAACGGGCAGCCGCGGCAGCTGCCGCGGCTGCTGCTGCTGCTGCAGCGGCACAACAGCAGGCTGAGGCTGCGCAGGCGCCGGCAGATTCTTCTGATGGCGGCGGTGGTGGCTATGACAGCTATTACCAGCCCGTTACCGGATCAGGCGCTATGATCTGGCCCGTAAACGGCGTCATTACCTCGCCTTTTGGCTATCGGACTCATCCGATTTTCGGTACATCTATTTTCCACAGCGGCATCGATATTGGCGTCGATTACGGTACGCCTGTTCATGCGGCAGATGGCGGCTACGTCGTAGAAGCCGGCTGGATCAGCGGCTATGGCTACGCAGTCATTATCGATCATGGCAATGGGTTGTCGACGTTATACGGCCATAACGAATCCCTGGCCGTATCATCAGGTCAGTCTGTTTCACAGGGACAGGTTATTGCCTATGCCGGCTCTACAGGGAATTCCACAGGGCCGCACGTACATTTTGAAGTCCGGGCTAATGGCGATCCCGTTGATCCCATGGGCTATTTATAAGGCGGCGCAGGTATGAAACAACAAGTAAGCAAGTGGAAAGAAAAACTGCATGGCCTGTCCGTTAAAAAAGCGGCAGGAACTGTCGTAAAAGGACTGGCCGGTATTGTCGTCGTTACAGGAGTGTCCTTTGGCAGTCTGTCCTGGTACTTTACCGGCGATGTCCTGGGCATGTTCAAGCTGCTGCGCGCTTTTGACGTTGTAGAAACGTACTATGCCGGCAATATAAGCAAACAGGCTCTCCTGGACGGCGCCTTGAAAGGCATTGTAAGCACTTTGGGCGACAAACATTCCGAATACCTGTCAGGCGAGGAATTTGAAGCCTTTTCCAGCCAGATGAGTGCGTCCTATGCCGGTATTGGCGTGTATATCAGCAAAGCTGATGAAGGCGTGCTCATTGCCGGTGTCATGGACGACAGCCCGGCCAGTGAAGCAGGGCTGAAACGGGGTGACACCATTCTGGCTATTGACGGCAAGCCCACGTCCGGCATGGAGCTGGCAGACGTATCTGACCAGATTCGTGGTCCCGTCGATACGGCAGTCGTGCTGACGGTCCGGGAAGACGGCGTCGACAAGGATGTTTCTCTTACGCGCCGGCGCATTCATATCAAGACCGTTGCCGGAGAAATGGTCGAAGGCACGGATATTGGCTATATCCGCATTGCCATGTTCAGCGAAGATACAGGCAAGGAATTTACAGAACAGTTCCAGCAGCTCCGCAGTCAGGGCATGAAACGGTTTATCCTGGATCTGCGCAATAATCCGGGCGGTCTCGTCGATCAGGCAACCGATGTGGCCAGCAATTTCGTACCGCCTCAGACGACGGTTGTGTCCTATATTGGCAGCGATGGCCAGGAAACAAAATTCACGGCTCCTGGTACGGAAGATCTTCTGCCTATGGTCGTGCTGGTCAATGAAAATTCAGCCAGTGCGTCAGAAATCGTTGCCGGTGATGTGCAGGATCTGGGCCTGGGGAAAATTGTCGGCGTCCGTACGTACGGCAAAGGTACCGTTCAGGGCGTATATCCGGTTACAGCCGATAATGCCGTAAAACTTACGGTAGCCAAATACAAAACGGCAAAAGGGCGGCAAGTAGACGGAACAGGCATTGAACCTGATGTAGTCGTACAGCTCCAGCCCGATGATACTGTCGATTATCAGCTGGAAAAGGCGCTGGAAATCATAAAGGGACAGGAATGATCAGTGGAAATTTTTGAAAAATCCCTTTACAGATTAGCCGTTTTGCTTTAAAATTTTGATAGAATCACAACGTATATATACGATTAGGACAGATAGACAGGAGACATGGTATATGGATGCTGTGTCTCTTTCTGTATATACGAGCAAGAAAGACAAAGAGTCTGTGTACGCCCATAATGGTGCAGATAGTGTTGAGGTGAATCATGTTTATAGACAGAGCAAGAATTTTTGTACAGTCCGGACGAGGCGGCGATGGCATGAGCAGTTTCCGCCGTGAAAAGTATGTGCCTAAGGGAGGCCCTGATGGCGGCGACGGCGGTCATGGCGGCAGCGTCATTCTCGTAGCAGACCGCAATGTCAACACGCTGGTTGATTTCCGGTATCGCCGTCTCTTTAAGGCAAAAATCGGCGGAAAAGGCGAAGGAAGCAATAAATACGGCCGCAATGCCGAAGATTTGCGCATTACCGTTCCCCTGGGGACGATCGTAAAAGACGAAGAAACGGATCAGATTCTGGCCGATCTCAGCCGGGATGGACAGGAAGTTGTCGTAGCCAAAGGCGGCCGCGGCGGCCGGGGCAACTGGCATTTCCGCACGAGTGCCAACCGGACGCCGACCTTTGCCGAAAAAGGCGAACCTGGAGAAGAACGGTGGCTCCGGCTGGAACTGAAAGTGCTGGCTGACGTCGGACTCTTGGGCTATCCCAGTGTGGGAAAATCCAGCATTCTGCGCAGCGTATCAGCTGCAGAGCCGGAAGTAGCGGCTTATCACTTTACGACGCTCAACCCTATTCTCGGCGTCGTCAGCCTCAGTGATCACCGCAGCTTCGTCATGGCCGATATTCCAGGACTCATTGAAGGGGCCAGTGAGGGCGTCGGTCTGGGGCATGACTTCCTGCGTCACATTGAACGGACCAAAATCCTCATTCATGTCCTCGACGTTTCCGGTATGGAAGGCCGCGATCCTATCGAAGATTACGAAAAAATCAATGACGAGCTGAAAAAATACAATGAAAAACTGTCCCGCAAAGTACAGGTCATTGCAGCAAATAAAATAGATCTTCTTGACGGATCGGACAACCTGGATCGCCTTCAGGCATACATGGCTGAACGGGGCCGCGAAGTATTTCCCATCTGTGCCGTAACCGGCGAAGGCATGAATGCCCTTCTCGAACGGGTATGGCAACTGCTGGAAACGTATGTGGAAGAACCGGAAGAAGTAACGGAAGAAGTCGTGTACAAAGCGGAAGAAAAGCCGGACTTTGCCGTTACCCGTGCTGATGACGGCGCCTTCGTCATTACAGGGCCGCGTATTGAAAAGCTCGTAGCCATGACGAATTTTGACGATGACCAGTCGCTGCGGCGGTTCCAGCGTATCTGGAAGTATATGGAACTGGACGGGCTTCTGAAAGAGCAGGGCATCCACGACGGCGATACAGTCCGCATTGAATCGATGGAATTTGAATACCATGAATAAGGGAGAGAAGTGGCAGTGAATAATAAGGACAAGAAAATACTGAAAGGCCTGGCAAGCCTCATGCCGTCTGTTGTGCAGATTGGAAAGGAAGGCCTCAGCGATGCCGTCATCGACAGCGCCCGGGCAGCCATTACGGCCAGGGAACTGATTAAAGCGCATGTGCTCAACAACGCCAATCTGGATACGAAGGAAACCATGGAAGACCTGGCGTCCATGCTGGGCGCCGAATTGATTCAGGTCATCGGCCATTACGGCGTACTGTTCAAGAAAAAAGATAAGAAATCACGATACGATTTTATTACCATGTAAGGCGGGGATATGATGACTGTCAACCGGCAAGACTTGAAGAACAAACGGCGCATTGTCGTAAAAGTCGGCTCCAGTACGCTGACACATGAATCAGGAAAGTTAAACTACTACCGCATTGAGCGGCTGGCCATGGAAATTGCTGACCTGGCCAATCAGGACAAGCAGATGGTTCTCGTATCGTCCGGTGCAGTCAGTGCCGGCATGGGGCCGCTGGGACTGAAAGAGCGGCCAAAGGCCATGCGGGAGAAACAGGCCGTCGCTGCCGTAGGGCAGGGCGTTCTCATGCATACATATGAAAAAATGTTCCGCGAATACGGACAAAACGTAGGACAGGTGCTCATGACGCGCATGGATGCACAGGACCGAAAGAAGTTCATGAATTCCCGCAATACCCTGCTGACTATGCTGGATATGGGCATTATTCCCATTATTAATGAAAATGACGTCGTCGCCATTGACGAATTTAAAATCGGCGATAATGACACGCTGTCTGCCATGGTCAGCAGCATTATTGACGCGGATCTGCTCATTATCCTGTCCGATATTGATGGCCTGTATACGGCCAATCCCCAGACCCATCCGGATGCGACCGTCATTCCTGTGGTCACGGAAATTGACAAGCATTTCTATGATATTGCCGGCGGCGCCGGTTCCTCCATTGGCACAGGCGGCATGTATACGAAAATTCAGGCTGCTGCCATTGCTACGTCATCAGGCGTCGATATGGTCATTGCTTCCGGTACGGAAGAAGGTATCCTTCGCCGGATCTGTCAGGGTGATACAGTAGGTACGTGGTTTACGTCAAAAGACTCTAATCTGCATACGAAGAAGCGGTGGCTCCTGTCGGGCAGTAAGTCCCGGGGCAGTCTCATTGTGGACAAAGGGTGCCGCAATGCCCTGATTGACCGCGGTTCCAGTCTCCTTCCCGTCGGCGTACGGGCTGTGGAAGGCGCCTTCTGTGAAGGCGACATTGTCAATGTCGTCTATGACGGACTGGTCATTGCCAAGGGAATCGTCAATTACGACAGCGAACAGTGTGCAGCAATTAAAGGTCACAGAACTGACGATATTACGGATATTCTCGGTCATGAAGGCGTATATGAAGAAGTCATACACCGGGATAATCTCGTAGCGATGCAGTAGAAAGGATTGGGATACGATGGAATCGGAAGTACAACGAAAAGCACGTCTGGCCCACGAAGCGGCACGGTATATGGCAGCCGCCGATACAGCTGCCAAGAATCAGGCCCTGTCCTGCATTGCTGACAGCCTGGAAGCTCATGGAGCCGATATTATGGCTGCCAATGCGCAGGATATTGCCCGGGCCCGGCAGCGAGGCATGAGCGAATCCATGCTGGATCGGCTGACCCTGACGGAAGAACGGATTCATGACATGGCCGTCGGCGTCCGGCAGGTCATTACCCTGCCAGACCCAGCCGGAAAGGTGCTGGATGAATGGGATCGCCCCAATGGACTGCACATTCAGAAAGTTACGGTCCCTCTGGGCGTTATTGCCATGATTTATGAATCGCGGCCCAATGTCACTATCGACGCTGCCGTGCTGTGCATCAAGTCCGGCAATGCCTGCGTCCTCCGCGGCGGCAGCGAATCTATTCAGTCCAATATGGCGCTGACGGCAGTGCTCAAAGAAGGACTGGCCCAGGCAGGCCTGCCGGAAGATGCCGTAGCCCTGCTGGAAAACACGGACCGGGCGCTGGTCAAGGAACTGCTGACTGAACGGCGGTATATCGACCTGGCCATTCCCCGCGGCGGCGCCGGCCTGATTCAGATGGTCGTGCAGACAGCGACCGTTCCCTGTATTGAAACAGGCAGCGGTGTCTGCCATGTCTATGTCGATAGGGATGCCGATCTGGATATGGCAGTCCGCATCGTAGAAAATGCCAAAGTGTCGCGCCCGTCTACGTGCAATGCCATGGAAACGCTCCTCGTGCACCGTGATGTGGCAGAGGACTTCCTCCGCCGGCTGGCGCCGGTCATGGCCAGAGATGCTGTAGAACTGCGCGGCGATGAAGCATCCTGCGCCATAGATAAAACGATGAAAGCCGCAGAAGAAGCCGACTGGGAAACAGAATACAATGCCCTGATCATGTCGGTCCGCGTTGTATCGTCGCTGGAAGAAGCGATGGATCACATTCGCCGCTACAGCACCCATCATTCGGAAGCGATTATTACGAATAATGCCGAAACAGCCCAGGTGTTCCAGCAGGGCATCGACTCAGCTGCCGTGTACGTCAATGCCTCGACGCGGTTTACGGACGGATTTGAGTTTGGCTTTGGCGCTGAAATCGGCATTAGCACGCAGAAACTGCACGTCCGGGGACCGATGGGACTGGATGCCCTCGTGTCCTATAAATACGTCATCTCCGGAAGCGGGCAGATCCGCTGATGCTGACGACTGCAAAAGGGTACTGGCGCACCGTGCGGCAGTACGCGGCGGCGCCGAAAACGCGGTATGAATATGGGCGGTATGCCCTGTTTCTCGTCTTGTATGCGGCGGCCGTAGGAATTGTATGGGGAGGAATCTATCTGTATTATGGAAATTACTAGGCTGGGAATTATGGGCGGCACCTTTAATCCAATCCATTTGGGCCATTTGATGATTGCCGAAGAAGCGCGGCAGACCTTTCATCTCGATAAGATTTTGTTTATTCCTTCATACAGTACGCCCAATAAGGTCGTCCATGGGGCTACGGCGGCGCAGCGGCTGGCTATGACGAGGCTGGCCACAGCAGACAATCCGTATTTTGCCGTCAGTGATCTGGAAATCCGGCGCAAAGGCAATTCCTATACGGCAGATACGCTGAAGTTTCTGAAAAAACTCTATGGCCCTTCGTATATTCTGTACTTTATTGCCGGAACAGATACGATACAGGACCTGCCGAACTGGAGCCGGCCGGAAGAAATACTGTCGCTCTGCCAGTTTGTCGGTGCTACCCGGCCGGACGGCACAGAGTCTATTGGCCGGATTATTGAACATTTTGGTGAATTGGGAAAACATATTTTAAAATTAACTGTTCCGACGATGCAGATTTCTTCGACGGAACTGCGGCGGCGTATCCGCGACGGCCTGTCTGTCCGGTACATGATGCCGCCGGCCGTCGTCGAATACATCAGAAAAAATGGGGTATATCAATGTACGACGAAGCACTGAAACAACGAATAAAAGAAAATCTGAAAACAACTTTGACAGGCCATCGGTATAAGCATGTCCTCGGCGTAGCAGATGCGGCCAGAAGTCTGGCCAGGCGCTATGGCGGCGATGTCGATCAGGCTGAAGTTGCCGGCCTGCTGCACGATGCGGCCAAGCAGCTGCCTCTGCCGGAAATGCAGGACCTTGCCCGGAAATCCTTTGGCGAAACCTTGCCGGAAGCGGTCATGGCCACAGGCAGTCTGCTCCATGGCTATGCAGCCGTCACGATTGCCCGGGATACCTATGGCATTCACGATGACGATTTGCTGGCTGCCCTGGCACATCATACGACGGGCGCCGTGCATATGAGCCGCCTGGAAAAAATTATTTTCCTTGCCGATTATATTGAAGTGAACCGTGATTTTGACGGTGTCGACCGGCTGCGTGCCTTAGCCGCTCAAAACCTGGATGACGCCGTTTTGGCAGGATATGATTCTACCATTACCCATTTACTGGAACAGCATAAGACGATTTTCGTCGGCACTGTCGTCAACCGCAATGCCCTGATTTTGGAACACCAGAATAGGAAGGCCTGACTATGAACCGTACATGGAAATCGCCTCGTATCTGGGGGATACTTATCCTCGCTGTTCTCATCATCAGCGGCATTGGTTTTGCCTGGAAACAGCATCAGCAGTCTCAGGCACAGCGCCAGTCAGGCCAGCAATTTGTACAGACCAGCCCGGATCGGCCCTTGTATGTCCTCGTCGTAGGAACCGATGGAAATACGCCGGAACAGGCCAATTTTATCGGTCTGGCTGCTGTCAATACGGATAAAAAACACATTGACTTTATTATGATGCCGGACAACACGAAAATTGAAGGACGCCGGGGAAAGGGCGTGCAGGAACTGCAGGATGTGTACAGTGAAGGCGGCCTGCCCCTGCTGCAGGCTGTCGTAGAGGATATGTTCCATATTCCCATTCCTTTTTATGCCATTTTTTCTGCAGATACCTTTGTCCGCCTCGTCGATATGAATGGCGGCCTGCCCCTGTATGTGGAACAGAACATGTATCATGCTGATGGTGACGGCACGACGGACATCAATCTGTTTCAGGGCTATCAGAATCTGACCGGACAGGAAGCACTGGGATATATGCGGTATATCGATAGTGACGGCTATCTGTTCCGGACACAGCGGCAGGAACGGCTGGTCAAGCTGTTTTATGATGACCGGCAGCATCGGTTTGGTCTGTCCAACATGCTGTTTATGTACCGGTTCTGGAATCAGGTCGATTCCAATATACCGGCCAAGGATATGGCCAGCCTGGCCTTTGCATTCCGCAATGTTCCGGCATCGGATATTCAGTTTTATATTCTTCCCGGCGAGAATACGATTGACGCCGAAACGAAAGGCAAAACGCTGTGGAATTATGATCCTGTAGAAGGACAGAAAATTATTGGTACAACAAATAATGCCATTGCTCCGGCTCCGCAGTCGGAAGCAGCGGCGCCGTAAGGAAAGAAAAAGGAGAAGAATTCATGCCTATTACGATGAAATCAACGAAAGCTGCGACAGTGCAGAAAAGTTATGAAATTGCAGCACAGGCTGCATCTGATAAAAAAAGCTGGAATATTTCTATTTTAGATATGGCCGGCTCTTCCATGATGGCCGATTATTTCGTCATCTGCAGTGCCCGAAATAACAAACAGGCCCAGAGTATTGCCGATAACATCGAAGAAGAGATGGAGAAGAACGGCTATGATATCCGCCATGTCGAAGGATACCGGGAAGGAAAATGGATACTCATCGACGCCGGTGAAGTCGTAGCTCATGTATTTGTGGAACAGGACCGCAGCTATTATGACCTGGAAAATCTGTGGTGCGATGCAGAACGCATCCCGTTTGAAGGTGAGTAGTATGGCATCATTACTTCAGGAAAACAGCATTGCGTCGCTGGAAGTCCTTCGGACCAGCGATATGGGCGCATTTTTAAATGGCGGCACAGGCAATTCCAATGACGATATTTTGCTGCACAAGAATCAGCAGACCAGCGAAGTACACGTAGGCGATACAGTAACGGTCTTCCTGTATCACGATCCGTCAGGCCGGCTGACGGCCAGCATGCGCCTGCCTAAAATCAAAATAGGCCAGATTGGCTATGCTCCGGTTATCAACACGACGCGGTTTGGTGCCTTTGTCGATGTCGGTACGGAACGGGGAATTTTCATGCCCTTTGCCGAAATGAAAGGGCGGCCTAAAGAAGGCGAGTATATCTGGGTGAAGCTTTATGAAGATAAATCCCATCGCCTGGCCGTATCCATGGAAGTAGAAGACGAAATGCGCCGTGCCTCCAAAGCGGCGACAGACGCAAAGATTGGCGACTGGGTAGAAGGCGCCGTGTACAATATGACCGATCAGGGAGCGTATCTGATGACGCGGGAACGGTGGATTGCCTTCCTGCACCGCAGCGAGTTCAACGGCCCCATCCTCATTGGCCAGATGATTAAAGGCCGGATTACGTATCTTCGCGAAGACGGGCGCATCAATATTTCCCTGCGCCAGACAAAAGAAAATGCCATCAATCCGGACAGCGAAAAAATCCTTCAGTTCCTGACACAGCGAAAAGGAAAAATGCCTTATGGCGACAAGACCAATCCGGAAGTCATTAAAGCCAAATTTGGCCTGAGCAAAGCATCCTTCAAACGGGCCCTGGGCCATCTGATGAAGGAGAAAAAAATATACCAGCAAGATGGCTGGACGTACTTGAAAGATGAAAAGGATACATAAGTTATAAGAA
Source organism: uncultured Megasphaera sp. (assembly GCF_958350005.1). Taxonomy (GTDB): domain Bacteria; phylum Bacillota; class Negativicutes; order Veillonellales; family Megasphaeraceae; genus Megasphaera. The sequence continues at coordinate 11,720 of NZ_CATWFF010000053.1, forward strand.
ACAGCAAGGGTGCAAAGAAGCATATGACTTCTTTGCACCCTTGCTGTATATAGCAGATGGAGCGTATGTACTGTCAGTATATAGATTACCGAAAGCATGGCACTTAGATTGAGAGTAAGTATATCCTATATATGATAAATATATACAATTTTGTGGGGGACTAGTGTA
>NZ_CATWFF010000054.1 GCF_958350005.1 uncultured Megasphaera sp.
TTCAAAAAGTCAACTTTTCAAGAGCTGTGCAGGACAGGCGACTGTCATCCGTTTCTTAGGTTACTTTCAATAATTAGTATTTCATGTTTAAAAGTAAACGAGGAGGTTTTTACATGTTAGCTTCAAAATTGTACTGCCCTACCCTTCGGGATGATCCGGCAGAAGCAGATGTTGCGAGCCATAAATTTATGCTGAAAGCAGGGATGCTGCGCAAAAGTGCATCCGGTTTGTATTCGTTTCTGCCTATGGGCCGGCGCGTTGTTTTGAAAATCGAACAGATCGTCCGGGAAGAAATGGATGCATCAGGCGCACAGGAAATTATGATGCCTATTGTACAGCCTGCAGAAATCTGGCGGGAAACAGGCCGTTGGGATGTATATGGCGCGGAAATGTTCAAGCTGCGGGATCGCCACGACAATGAATACTGCCTGGCACCGACCCATGAAGAACTGATTACGACGCTGGTTCGCAATGAACTTCGCTCGTATAAACAGCTGCCGGTTAACCTGTATCAGATGCAGAATAAATACCGTGATGAAATCCGTCCCCGTTTCGGTCTCATGCGCAGTCGTGAATTTGTCATGAAAGACGCCTATTCCTTTGACGTCGACCGGGAAGGCATGATCAAGAGCTATGAAAACATGTATGATGCCTATACCCGTATTTTTGACCGCTGCGGTCTGAACTACCGTCCTGTTCTGGCTGATTCCGGACAGATTGGCGGCAATTACAGCCATGAATTTATGGCCCTCGCTGACTCCGGCGAAGCTGATGTCGTCATCTGCACGAAGTGCCAGTTCGCTGCCAACGTGGAAAAAGCCGTTCCTAAGACGCTGGAAGCACAGCCGGAAGAACTGCATGACATGGAACTGTTTGAAACGCAGCATTGTGCAACCATTCATGACCTCGTAGAAATTACGCATACACCTATTGAAAAGACGATCAAGGCCGTAGCCTTTGATATTGACGGCAAACTGGTGCTGTGCATGGTTCGCGGCGATCATGATGTCAATGACGTTGCTGTACAGAACTTTGTCGGCGGTAACGACGTACAGCCTGCTTCGGAAGACCTGCTGAAAGCACACGGCCTGGTTCCGGGCTATATGAGCCCCCTGAATGCCGGCCCGCAGGGCGATGACTTCGTCATCCTCGTCGATCCGACGGCTATGAATGTATATAACGGCGTTACTGGCGCCAATAAAGACGGCTATCACTATCGCTATGTTACGCCGTCGCGGGACTTCAAAGATGTTAAGGTTACGACGATCCGCCTGATTACGGAACACGACGGCTGCCCGGAATGCGGCGCTCCGGTCAAACTGACGCAGGGCATCGAAGTAGGTCAGGTATTTGGTCTCGGCACGAAGTATTCGGAAGCCCTTCATGCTACGTTCCTCGATCAGAACGGCGAAGCAAAACCGTATGTCATGGGCTGTTACGGCATTGGCGTAACCCGTACCATGGCAGCTGCTATTGAACAGCTTCATGATGATAAAGGTATTATGTGGCCTGTTTCTATTGCTCCCTATGAAGTTGTCATCATTCCGGTCAACGTACAGGATGACGCTCTCATGGGCAAGGCAAAGGAACTGTATGGGGAAATGACGGCTCACTCCAGCGAAATCATGCTGGACGACCGGGATGAACGGGCAGGCGTTAAATTTAACGACGCCGATCTCATTGGCTATCCTGTTCAGATCATTCTGGGCAAAGAATACAAAACCAATGGTACAGTGGAAATTAAGGTCCGTCGTACAGGCGATGTGGAATTTGTGCCGGAAACACAGGCTGCGCAGCGTGTACAGGAAATCCTCAGCGATCTGCGGGCTAAAAGAATGTAATCTTCTCCGGAAAAAGATTGAAAAAAACTAGTCAATAAATAAGTGTTGCAAAATTTTATAAAGTGAAGTATAATTTACACATCGAGAGGAAAAGTTAAGAATCCTATCTCGGATATAACAAAAGGTGAATGTGAATTAGCTGTTAGGTTAAACAACAAAATATGCGGCACGAATAAATAAAGGCGTTTATTTTCTATTGAAAATAAGCGCCTTTTTGCGTATCAGGTAGTTGCCGTATACGAACAGCTGTCACGGAGAGGGGAGAATTAGTATGATGGGGAAATCGTTGAAAAAGGCAATCGCAGTAGCAATGGGTGTCGTTACGGTAGCAGCAATGCTGACTGGCTGCGGAGGAGGAAGCTCTGATTCAGCCAATGCCAGCAAGAGCCTGAAAGGGGCAAAATTAAAAATTGGCACAGGTATTTATGCACCTTTCTCATTTAAAGATGACAGTGGCAAACTCATGGGCTTCGATGTGGATCTGATTGAAGCACTGTCAAAGAAAACTGGATTTACTTATGAAATTACGCCGACTGAATATGATAACCTGTTCATGGCTATGCAGAATGGCGAATATGATATTGGCATGGGCCAGGTCTGCATTACAGAAGACCGGAAGAAAAAGATGGACTTCACCGATGCCTATATGGAAGCAGGCCTGCAGTTCATCGTTAAGAAAGATTCGGGCATTACGTCCGTTGACGGCCTGAAAGGCAAGAAGATTGCCGTAGAAAAAGGGACGGCTGCTCATAAATATGTCATGGAAAACTGCAAAGATTCGGAAATCGTCGTATTCCCGGCCGTTTCGGCAGCGTTCCTGGAAGTAGAACAGGGGAAAGCCGATGCACTCATGCAGGATAAGCCGAATGCCGTTTATTACATTAAAAAACATCCTGAAAGCGGCCTGACGCTGTTAGGCGATGAAACGAGCAAGATTCCTGATGGCTTTGCACTGCCGAAGAACAGCCCGTATAAAGCAGAGCTGGATAAAGCCCTGAAAGAACTGCAGGCAGACGGCACAATTGATAAACTGAAAGATAAATGGCTGAATATCTAATTAGTGGCAGTATAGTGAATACGTTCCCGGCAGAATAGCCATTTTGCCGGGAACGTTCTCATATAGAGGGGTATAGGGGGAATCATTCATGTTTAGTACGGAGAATCTGGGCACGATTGTCGGCGTCATTACGAAAGGGTTGCTCTGGACAGTTGTCATTTCTGTGAGCAGTATCATCTTCGGTTATATCATCGGTTTGGTTACCGGTTTTTCCCGGGCCCGACATATTAAAATTTTAAAATCGATCAGTACCTTTTATATCTGGATCATACGCAGTACGCCTATTCTGGTACAGGCCCTGTATATTTACTTCGTCGTACCGAAAGTCTTCGGCGTCAGCCTGTCCCATGAAGCGGCTGGTATCCTCTGCGTATCACTGAATGCCGGCGCTTATATATCGGAAATTGTCCGCGGCGCTATTCTGGAAGTACCGAAAGGACAGTGGGAAGCGGGTCTGTCTCTGGGCATGACGAAAGTCCAGATCATTACCAAGCTTATTTTCCCCATGGCCTTCCGGACCATGCTGCCGGCTCTGGGCAATCAGTTTATTATTACCGTAAAAGATACATCCATTCTGACAATTATCGGTGTTGCTGAAATGACATACCAGGCTGGTCAGTATGCATCGTCTACCTTTGAATTTGTAGAAAGCTACAGTGTACTGGCAATCTTTTACCTTGTATTAATTTCTATTCTGACCTTTGTCCTGAATATGTGTGAACAGAAGATGGGAGCGGGCATAAAATGAAAGATACTATGATAGAACTGAATCATCTGAAAAAACAATATGGCGATAACCTGGTGCTGAATGATATCAGCCTGGATTTCAAAGATGAAGTTACGTGTATTCTGGGGCCGTCCGGCGCCGGCAAGAGTACCCTCCTGCGGTGCCTGAATCTGCTGGAAGTGCCGACTGGCGGCGATATTAAATATAATGGCGACAGCATTCTGACGAAAGGCTACGATATCCGCAAGATGCGCGAAGACGTAACCATGGTGTTCCAGCACTTTAATCTGTTCCCGCTGCGCAGTGTTGTCGGCAATGTCATGCTGGCCCTGCAGAGCGTCAAAAAGATGAGCAAATCCGATGCCCACGACTTGGCTATGGAAATGCTGAAGAAAGTCGATATGGCTGATAAAGCCGAAAAAATGCCGGACATGCTTTCCGGCGGCCAGCAGCAGCGTGTGGCCATTGCCCGGGCTCTGGCCATGAAGCCGAAAATGATCTTGTTCGACGAACCGACATCGGCGCTGGACCCGGAACTGGTCGGCGGCGTCCTGGATGTCATGCGCAGTCTGGCCGATCACGGCATGGCTATGGTCATCGTTACCCATGAAATGGCCTTTGCCCGCGATGTATCAGACCGGATTATTTTCATGGCCGACAGCGTTGTGCAGGAAGATATGGCACCGGCAGATTTCTTCTCCCATCCCAAGACGGACCGGGCGAAAACCTTCTTGGCCCGGTTCCTGGCATAATGTACGCTGCTGCATACGAAACGGTACAAAGAGAAGAGGGATAGAATGGAAAAATTTGTCATTACCATTAACCGGCAATTTGGCAGCATGGGCCGCCCTATTGCCCGGGAAATGGCTCAGCAGCTGAATGTTGAGTTTTATGACCGCGATATTATTGAAGCGACGGCACAGAAGCTGAATATGTCCTTATCTATTGCCAGCGATCTGGAAGAATCGGCGGCCAGACCCAGGTTCTGGAATATGTGCTTCCCCCTGGGGCGGGGAGAATCGAAAAAGCAGGATGAAATCTTTCAGGTTCAGAAGCAGATCATCCTCGATATTGCCGATGGCCAGTCGTGCATTATCGTTGGCCGCTGCTCTGACTATATTCTGCGCTGTACGAAGCATGTCCTGCGCGTCTTCATTTATGCACCATACCGCAAGCGCCTGGAAAACTGCATTGAACGCCTGAAAATGGATGAAGATACGGCCAAGGCCATGATTCGTCAGGTCGACCGGGCCCGTGACGCCTATCAGATGCGGTATGCTCATTACCTGCCTGGCGATTTTCATTACAACGATCTCATGATTGACAGCAGCATCCTGGGCGTAGAAAATACAGCTCAGTATTTGACGGAACTGATTGTCAAGAAATTTTCATCACGAAACATCAGCGATTAAGATCCCTTCTTCCTGCCGGAACGAGGTTTTTGGCAAGAAGAGCGGCACCGTAGGCTCCAGCATATCGTCCATTGGGAAAGGATTGGACGGTATGCTGGAGTTTTTGCTGTAATACTGTCGTGAAATAGGCAATATGGCTTAAGCCGCCTGTAAGCAGTACCGGATCGTCGATGGGAATCTGGCAGGCCAGAGAGGCTACTTTTTCGGCAACGCTGCTGACGATGCCGGCTGCAATATCCGGCCGCGCCGTTCCCTGGCCGATATAGCCCGTAATTTCGGACTCGGCAAAGACTGTGCACAGGGAACTGATGGCAATGGGCGTTCCTTCCTGGGCCAGGGCAAAGAGACTGTCAATAGTACAGCCCAGGCGATTGGCCATGATTTCGATGAATTTTCCCGTACCGGCAGAACATTTATCATTCATAATGAAGTCATCTACAGTGCCGTCCTGAATATGGATGGCCTTTGTATCCTGACCGCCTACGTCGATGACTGTACATGTCGGGTGCAGACTGGCACAGCCCGCAGCATGGCAGGTAATTTCCGTTACTTTCTTATCAGCATAGCTGACGGCATTGCGGCCATAGCCTGTGGCGACGACAGGACAGCCTTCTGCCGGTACGCCTCGCTTTTGCAGTTCCTCTTTCAGGAGTGCCGCCGTTTCCAGACTGCTCCAGCCCGTAGGCACGACGATGCGCAGTGTCGTATCCGGACCTATGGCCACCGCTTTTGCTGCTGTTGAGCCAATATCTATGCCGATATACCAGTGATTGTTCATATATATGTACCTCCTCAGGTCAGCAGAATGAATCGCGATGCGCATCGATTTGCCGGGGCAGGGGAACAATTTTTTCATAGGCCGCGCCGGTGTCGGCAATGCACTGCCGCAGTGCCGGCAGCGTGTCTGCTTCTACGAGCAGGGACACGCCGCAGCAGACAGAGGCCTGGCGCGGTGTCGGCGATATTTTTACAGACAGCCCGCGTCTGCGGGCTGCCTGATAGAGTGCCATGGCATCAGTATGCGTTTTGAACAGGACATAATAATCTGTTATTTGTTTCATTTCAACCCAGCATTTCAATAAAAGCGCCTATGCGCGTGCGAAGCTGTTCCGCATCCATATCATCATAGTCCGTTTCCAGGTGCAGAACCGGCAGGCCCGCTTCTTTCAGCGCCCTCTTGACATCCCGTCCTTCTGTATCATAGAGGGTACAGAATTTTAGACTGACGTCGATGACGCCGTCAGCATGGTATTCGCGGGCCAGGCGGATAATGTCATCTATACGGCCTTTGTTGGGAGTAAAGCAGGCACAGTTGTTTTTCATGTACCGCTCTGCCAGGGCGAGAATCTGTCCGTCTATCGTTGTTGCCGTATCGTCTACGAGATGTTCAAAATAGCGCGTTCCTGTACAGCATTCTTCACAGACCACGACAGCGCCGGACGTTTCGATAAGGTGGTGCATTTTCCAGTTCGGTATAGCCATGGGCGTGCCGGTGAGGAGAATGCGTTTGGTTCCTTTCGGGAATACGCCCTGTCCCTGGCGAACCCGTTCTTCCAGCTCATCAGCCAGGGCATTGGCCTGAGCTGCACAGCGGGCGGGATCATCAAAAAAGGCGATCTGCGTCATGAGCAGCGTATCTTTGCCGCTAATCGGAGCAGGATCGGCTTTGCGGCAGGCATAGACCCGGCCCAGGGCTTTGCGGCGTTCATTGAGCAGGACAATGGCCTCGTGGAGGGATTCAACAGTAATCTCCCGGCCTGTAAAGCGTTCCACTACTGTTTTGAACTCCTGCAGCTCTCCTGCCCATTTGGCAATATCTTTGAGCCGTTTCATCTGCGGCATGTCCAGCACATACATGGGCACGTCTTCACCGAGAATTTCCCAGGCCTTTTTCTTGCCGTCACAGGTCGTTTCGCCGACGTACATGTCGGCAATGCGAAAGAACGGACAGGTCCGACCCAGGCGGGCGCCGACGGAAGCTTTGATGAGGGGACACATGTTTTTGGGTAGTACCTTTTCGCCGGCAGGTACCCAGAACTGAGAGCCGCCGCACAGGCCTGTTACGATGCCGTCAGCAGCGATAATCAGTTCGTCCGGTACGTACAGACAGAATGTGCCGAAGACTTTCCGACCTTTTTTCTGTTCTTCCAGCAGTTCTGCCGGCCGTATGCCGTGAATATCGGAAACGACCATATCGTAAAAGGCCATGCCGTCAGGCCGGTTTTCCTGGGATAAGAATATGTCGCCAAAGGCACCGGGCAGGGCTGCGCATAATAAGTCGTGTGCTTCCAGATCCATTCCCAGGTCTTTCCACATGGCGTGTCTGTCTGTCATGATACATCATCCTTTCTGTTAATAAATATTATATTTACCATGCTAATTTATCATATATATTCAGTATAGCAAAACGGAAAAATCGTGTAAATGAAGGGTGTTTTGAATGATAGTGGAAACTCTTGAATGAGATGAGTCCTGAATTCGTCAACATATTCAATCGCCTGGCTGGTCGGCAAACGGAAGAGTTGTTGTCATGCCCCCTTTTTTATATTACAATGACAATAGAAAAATAGGCCTGTACCACTATATACAAGGGCACAACGGTGTTAGGAGGAATAGATGTGACCAATATTGTCATTGCCACGGCCGGTCATGTAGACCACGGTAAGTCTACACTGATCAAGGCGCTGACGGGAATTGAAACGGATACGACGAAAGAAGAAAAGGCGCGGGGCCTGTCAATTAATCTGGGCTTTGCCTATCTGGATCTGCCCGATGGCCAGCGCGTCGGCATTGTCGATGTTCCCGGCCATGAACGGTTTATTAAAAACATGGTAGCCGGTCTTCCCGGCATCAACCTTGTCCTGCTGGTCATCGATGCCGGCGAAGGGGTTATGCCGCAGACACGGGAACATATCGATATTCTGACGCTCCTGGGGATTCAGGACTTTTTTATTGTTCTCACCAAAGTCGACACGGTAGACGAAGAAATGCGGGAGCTCGTTATTGCCGATATTCGTGAACAGCTGGCACAGACGCCGCTGGCCGATGCGGAACTTATCGAAACTGATGCTGTCAGCGGCAAAGGGCTGGATGAGCTGAAAGCCAAGATTCAGGAATGGGTAGAATCGCATCCGCAGCGGGAAGAACGGGGCGATGCCCGCCTGAACGTAGACCGCGTATTCAGTGTCAAAGGCTTTGGCACGGTCGTAACGGGAACCTTGCTGGACGGACCGGTGCAGATTGGCGATGAGCTGACGGTCTATCCCAGTGAAAAGAAAACGCGGGTCCGCAATATACAGGTTCACGAACAAAATGTGCAGCAGGCCTATGCACCGCATCGCACGGCCCTGAATCTGGCTAATATCGGCATTGATGAAATTCATCGCGGCGATGTTCTGTCCAAATCGCCGTCCCTGGAACCGACGTGGATGATCGATGCCAAAGTGCAGTGTCTGCGCAGTGCTCCCGCTGCCATGGGCCTGTGGGAACGGGTGCGCCTTCTCGTGGGCACGCGGGAAATTATGGCCCGCATCGTGCCTATCGGTACAGATGCCATCGTGCCGGGCGGCGAAGGGTTCCTGCAGCTGCGCCTGGAAGAAGAAGCCGTAGTTAAGACGGGAGACCGCTTTATCCTGCGGTCCTATTCCCCGGTACATACGATTGGCGGCGGTGAAGTCCTCGATGCAGCACCTAAAAAACATCGCCGTTTCAAGGCGGAAGTGCTGGAAAGCCTGAAGACCAAAGAAGAAGGCAATCTGGAAGATGTTGTTGCCGATTTTCTCCGCAATACGCGGGACATGTTTGCGCCTCTTGCCGATATTGCCGCCTATTTGCGGACCAGTGAAGACGAAGTCCGTCCCATTATGGCCCATCTGGCAGCTGAAGGTGCTGTTGAAGAAACGGCAGCCGGATATATTCACTGTGACGTGTATAAAAAAATGCGCGGCCAGGCGCTGCAGTACTTGCTGGCATATCATCAGAAATATCCCCTGCGGAAAGGCATGGCTGTAGAAGAATTCCGTTCCCGCCTGCGGAAGATGATGCCGGAAAAAAGTATATCCGTCTTTATTCAGCTCATGACGGCAACCCAGGCCTGCCGCATGGAAGACAAGTATATAGCAGCTGCCAAATTCCACGTCGTCTTTTCGCCGGCCCAGCAGGCACTGCGGAAAAAGATTGAACAAAAACTGCAGCAGTCCGGATTTACGCCGCTGAAAGCAGAAGATCTGGCTGCAGCTGACAAGGATGCCGGAGCCGTTCTGGAAGCTCTTCGCGGTGATTCCGTCGTATTCCTGACGCCGGAATATGTCATTGCCAAATCAGTATATGATGAAGCGGTAGCCAAGATGATTGCCTATATTAAAGAACACGGAAAAATGACTCTTGGCGATTTCCGCGATATTACAGAATCGAGCCGCAAGTCGTCCATGCTGATTCTGGAATATGCCGATGCGGCAGAAGTAACCAGGAGAGTGGAAAATTACCGGGTCTTAGGGAAAAAAGGCACGAAATAAACTAGCTACGAAGAAACAGATAGTGTATAATAAATTAGAGTTGCTGTTAACCATACTCATCGATGCAAAAGGAGAGATTCAACGTGATTGAACGCTATACGAAACCGGAAATGGGTCATATTTGGACCGAATACAACGAATGGGATACGATGAAACAGGTCGAAATCCTGGCCAGCGAAGCTCAGGCAGAACTGGGTAATGTCCCGAAAGAAGCGGCCAGGGAAATTCGTGAAAAAGCGAAGTTTTCTGTCGATCGGATCCACGAAATTGAAGCGGAAACCCATCATGATATAGCTGCTTTCGTTTCCACGTTGTCGGAAAATATCGGCGATGCCGGCAAATACGTCCACCTCGGCCTGACCTCTACAGACGTAAAGGATACGGCTCTGGGCTATATGCTGAAACAGGCTTCCGATATTTTGATCCAGGATCTGGAAGCTTTCCGCGACGTCCTGCGCCGCCGCGCTGTTGAATTTAAATATACGCCGTGCATTGGCCGTACCCACGGCATTCATGCCGAAGCGACGACGTTTGGCCTCAAGCTGTGCAACTGGCTGGCTGAAACGGAACGCAATATTGAACGGATGAAACGGGCCAAGAAAACGATTTCTGTCGGCAAGATTTCCGGCGCTGTCGGTACCTATGCCGATATTGACCCCTTTGTAGAAAAATACGTATGCGAACATCTGGGCATTGCCGCTTCGCCGATTTCATCGCAGACCCTGCAGCGCGACCGTCATGCTGAATACGTAACGACCCTGGCTGTCATTGCCAGCTCTATCGATAAATTTGCGACCGAAATCCGCCACCTCCAGCGTACGGAAGTGCGGGAAGCAGAAGAATATTTCAGCCCGAAACAGAAGGGCTCTTCCATTATGCCGCATAAGCGCAACCCCATTACGTGTGAACGCATGTGCGGCCTGGCCCGCGTCATTCGCGGCAATGCTCAGGCTGCCTTGGAAGACGTTGCCCTGTGGCACGAACGGGATATTTCCCACTCGTCTGTTGAACGGATTATTCTGCCGGACAGCACCATTGCCCTCGATTATATGCTGCAGACCTTTACGCGCGTCATTGACCGCCTCATCGTATATCCTGATAAGATGCTCAAGGATCTGAATCTTACAGGCGGTCTCATTTACAGCCCTATTCTGCTCAATACACTGGTAGAAAAAGGTGCTGTCCGCGAACAGGCATACCGCTGGGTACAGCGCAATGCCATGAAGCGCTGGCTTGAAGGGGAAGACTTCCTGGAAAACCTCAAGAAAGATAAAGATATTGCAACGGTCATGACCAACGAAGAAATCGAAGCCTGCTTTGATGTCCATAAGATGTTGAGCCATGTCGATACGATTTTTGCCCGCTTTGGTTTATAATCGCCCGTAACGCATGTACTGACTGCACTGGCAGGAGACACATTGGCTCTGGTCAGTGCAGTTTTCCTATATAGAGGAGGGATGAATGTGACAAATGAACAACAGGCCCTGCTGAAAGGGCTGCCCAAGGTCGATGTGCTGCTGGAACAGCCCTGGGCTGTACAGCTGGAGCGGTCTGTTTCGCGGCAGGCCGTCAAGAAGGCAGTCCAACAGGTTCTGCAGGACGTGCGCACTGCGATTGTCAGCGGCAGACAGGAGGAAGGGCTGGCCGCTCAGGAATGGGAAGGGCTGGTGCAGCAGGTACTGAGCCGACAGTATGCGCCGCACCTGCGAAAGGTCATTAATGCGACGGGAACGGTGCTCCACACCAATCTGGGCCGGGCTCTGCTAAGCCGGAAAGCGGCGGAATATGCTGCATCCGTAGCGTCTTCGTACTCGAATTTAGAATATGACCTTGACCAGGGGAAGCGGGGAACGCGGTACCGCCATGTACAGGAGCTGCTCTGCCAGCTGACCGGCGCAGAAGACGTTCTCGTAGTCAACAATAACGCTGCTGCCGTCTTGCTGGTCCTGTCGACGCTGGCGCCAGGGCGGGAAATCGTCATTTCCCGGGGAGAACTCGTGGAAATTGGCGGCATGTTCCGCATTCCCGACGTTATCGAACGCAGCGGCGGCGTCATCCGGGAAGTAGGGACGACGAACAAGGCCCATTTGCGCGATTATGCAGATGCCATTACGGAGCAGACCGGCGCAATTATGAAGGTCCATACGAGCAATTACCGGATTATTGGCTTTACAGAAAGCGTGCCCATGGCTGATCTGGCCGATTTGGCCCATGAACAGGGCCTGCCCTTTATTAATGATCTGGGCAGCGGCCTGCTCTGGGATATGCAGAAACTGGGCCTGCCTTACGAGCCGACAGTGCGGGAAAC
>NZ_CATWFF010000055.1 GCF_958350005.1 uncultured Megasphaera sp.
ACAATGAACAGGTCCTTTATCCTATATGCTTTTATATTACAAATTAGAATTTTACTTCTGCGCCGACGCGCCACATGCGGCCGTCCAGGTTGATAGCGCCAATTTTCTTATCCAAAATATTGTCGAGGCCTACGAAGACCCGTTTGCCTTCGCCGAATTTTTTGGTGACAACGAAGTTCAGCGTATTGTATGTATATTCGTTGTTTCCGTCAGAATAATCATAGGCCAGCTGATCCCACAGGTTGAACGTAAAGCCATATGGTTTCAGGTCGTCATAGATGACCTGAGCGGTAGTCATATTCTTGGCAATGCCGTCGACGCCGTGGCCGCTGTTGCCGGACGAAGTCACGTTGTTGCTGGCACTGGTCCAGTTGCTGTTAATCTTGGCCGTCCAGTTGCGGTTGAAGTTGCGGCCTACTTCCAGTTCGACACCGTGAAGTTTCGTCGTGCCGTCGAGGTTGTAGTACTGAGACCACGTACTGTCTTCCAAGGAAGATCCTGTGCCATCGGGAATATTATGGGTTGTAATATAATTTTCTACGTGGTTGTTGAAGTACGTAACCTTGCCGAAGTTGCCGTGCCCTTCCAGTTCATAGCTGACGTCGAAGTTCGTCGATTCTTCCGGCACTAAATCAGGATTCCCCCAAATCGTATTGCCGGCATGATAGAAATCACTGTACAGTTCCGTAACGGTCGGTGCCTTGAAGCCTTTGCCCCAGTTTACTTTGAAGCGGCTGTTGTTGTTCAGGAAATAGGTGGCGCCGATTTTCGGCGTCGTCTTGGAGCCGAAGTCGCTGTGATGATCATAGCGGACAGCCGGAATGAGGAGGAGCTTGTCGCCTACCATCCATTCGTCCTGGACGTACCCAGCATAAGTCTGCGTGTCTTTAGAAGCACCGGCTACATTATTTCCTTCAACGGTATTGGACGTATATTCACCGCCAAAGGTGAGGAGATGATTATCACCAATGGCCATGCTGTCCTTGCCTTCAACACCCCAGACCGTGTATTTATTTGTTTCACCATATGTAGGAACTTCACCTGCTGGCACCGGAATAAACGGCATGGTTACATTCATAAGATCTTTGGCAATTTCACCTGCTGCCGCGCCCATAATTTCATACGGGAGCAGGCGGGATTTTTCCAGGCGGCTATAGTACGTACGGAGGGTATAGTTATTTTTATCGCTTTTCCCGTCAAAAGTAAGGCTGATGTTCTTTTGTTCCTGATCCAATTTCGCTTTATTGGGATCATAAGTCAGATACTTATCAAGCGCTTTATTAGCAAGTGCAATTGCTTCGCCCCGATTCATGCTAGGTTTCATACCCGGCTTATCCTTACTCCCATAAATCATCCCCATTACCATGCCCGTTATAGCAGGGCGTACTGTCGATGATTCAAATCCCGGCCAATCTGCTTCCTGATCAGCTTTAAAGTACGATGCATCGAGGCGCAGGGACTGATGGTCATTGAAGCGGTACGTCCCATTCAAGTCGACGCTGTGCTTCGGGCCGTACAGATAGCCCATGCCGTTCTGCATCATGCGGTTCCGGTCTTTACCAATGGATACGTCGACAGAGCCGCTGAACTTGCCAATGTCGCCGGTTTCGACGTGGTAGTAATTATTGATGCTTTCGGTTCCCGTCGTCACACCAGCCGTGAGGGATTCATCTTTTCCGGAAGTCTTGGTGATGATGTTGATGACGCCAGACAGGGCATCGGAGCCGTACTGAGCCGAAGCAGCGCCGCGGACGATTTCAATGCGTTCAATGTTGTTGACATTAATGCGGTCCAAGGTCATGAGATTCTGTGACGTAGACGTATCTTCAACAGCGATACGGTGCCCATTGACCAAAATCAGGCCTTCATTGGTAGCACCGCCGCGAATGGAAATGCGCCGACCAAAGCCGTTGTTCTGGGGAATAATATTGACATTATCGGCTAGTTTCAAAGCATCATATACGTTAGCGGCTCCCAATTTCTGGATGTCGTCAGCTGTAATGACTTCCACAGAGTTAGGAACATTTTTCACTTCTTCTTCCGTCCGCGTTGCCGTGACGATAACTTCTTTCGTGCTCTGCGAGGGAGCAACAGAATCAGCCGCAAATGCAGGGGCCATCAAAGAGGCCGTAATAGCAGCTGTTAACAAGATCGTTCGTTCTGACATATGACTTTTCATCCGTACTATCTCCTTTTATAGATGATACAATTTATCAAGACTGTTGAATTGTATCATATTGATACGTGAAAATCAATACCATTAACAATTTTCCCACAACTTTTTATCAGGGCTGTTACAATTCTAACATTTTTCTAATATTTTGCTGTACTGCCACAAACGTATGGACAGGGAAAAAAAAACAGGCTCACCCTTTCTTGCGCAAAGGATGAGCCTGTTTGTCATATGTATGAAATTAAGCAGTCTTGCTTACCGTTCCATGTCGTAATCCTGAAGGGCTGCGACGTGGTGATAGCCTTTGTTCTTGCCTTTATTGGCAAAGACGCGCAGGACTTCCCGGGCCGTATCCAGTGAAGTCAGGCACGGTACAGCCAGTTCGACAGCCATGCGGCGCAGGTTGAAGCCGTCCCGTTCGGGATGCTTGCCATAGGTCAGAGTATTGAGGACCAGATCAATCTTGCCGCCGCGAATGAGGGTGGCAATGTTCTGGCCTTCTTCGTGAATCTTGCGGACTACGTCTACATCCATGCCGTTTTCATGGAAGTATTTGCCCGTTCCTTCGGTGGCAATGATGTGATAGCCCAGTTCTTTGAAGCCATGCGCCAGCTGAAGGGCTTCTTCCTTATCCCGGTCGGCGACGGTGACGAGAATGGTGCCGCCGGCAGGAATGCGCATCTTCGCACCGTTGACGGCTTTGTACAGGGCTTCGGAGTAGGAATGGCCAATACCCATGACTTCACCAGTCGACTTCATTTCCGGCCCCAGGGCGATTTCGGCCAGGCCGATCTTGCTGAACGAGAAGACCGGCGCTTTGGCAGCGACGTGGGATTTAGCCGGCATGAGACCGCCGGAATAGCCCAGTTCTTTCAGCGTAGCCCCCAGGGCGATGCGGGTTGCAATTTCCACAATAGGCACATGGGTGACTTTGCTCAGGAAGGGGACCGTACGGCTGGAGCGGGGATTGACTTCGATGATGTACAGTTTGCCGCGGGATACGACGAACTGGATGTTGACGGACCCTTTTACCTGCAGTTCCAGGGAAATGCGGGTCGTGTAATCGATGATCTGGTCAATCATTTCAGCCGACAAGTGCTGCGGCGGATAGACGGCAATGGAGTCGCCTGAATGAACGCCGGCCCGTTCGACCTGTTCCATAATGCCCGGAATGAAGACGTCTGTGCCGTCAGCAACGGCATCGACTTCCACTTCCCGGCCTACCATGTATTCGTCAATGAGGATAGGATGGTCCGGCGAAGCGATGACGGCTTCCCGCAGGTATCGTTCCAGTTCTTTTTCGTTGTATACGATTTCCATGGCCCGGCCGCCGAGGACGTAAGACGGGCGGACGATGAGGGGGAATACGAGTTCCTGCGATACTTTCATGGCTTCTTTGTCGCTCGTGGCAATGCGGCCGTCCGGGCGGGGAATATTCAGCTTGCTCAAGACTTCATCGAACCGTTCGCGGTCTTCGGCGCGGTCCATGCCTTCGACAGACGTGCCGAGAACCTTGACGCCCCGTTTGGCCAGAGGAGCTGCCAGGTTGATGGCCGTCTGGCCGCCGAACTGGCAGATGACGCCGACAGGCTTTTCCTTGTCAATGACGGCCATGACGTCTTCTACGGTCAGCGGTTCAAAGTACAGGCTGTCTGACGTATCGAAGTCGGTGCTGACTGTTTCGGGGTTGTTGTTGATGATAATGCTGTTCATGCCGGCTTTGCGCAGCGCCCAGGCGGAGTGAACAGAGCAGTAGTCAAATTCAATGCCCTGACCGATGCGGATCGGACCGGAGCCGAGGACGATGACGCTCTTGTCGCCCAGGGGCTTGACTTCGTCTTCCGACGCATAGCAGGAGTAATAATATGGCGTAGCCGCTTCAAATTCGGCAGCACACGTATCAACCATCTTGAAGGTCGGCGTAATGCCTTTTTCCTGGCGGAATGCACGGACTTCTTCTTCGGTCTTGCCTGTAAATCCGGCAATGACCGCATCAGGTATGCTGTACCGTTTGGCCAGGCGCACGTCGTCTTCGGTCAGGCCGTCTTTCTGCAGCCGTTTTTCCAGTTTGACAATGTTGCGGATCTTGCTGATGAACCACATGTCGTAGCCTGTAATGTGGTGAATTTTTTCTTCGCTCAGGCCGAGGCGCAGGGCCTGGGTGACGACGAAGAGCCGTTCGTCATCGACCTGTTTCAGCAGTTCTGCAATTTCGATGACCGATTTGCCTTCCAGCTTTTTCAGGCTGATGTAGTTGACGCCAATTTCCAGGGAGCGCACGGCTTTGAGGAGAGCCCCTTCAAAGCAGCGGTCCAGGGCCATAACTTCGCCGGTAGCCTTCATCTGCGTGCCCAATGTCTTATCGGCGAGGGCAAATTTTTCAAAAGGCCAGCGCGGGAACTTGACGACGCAGTAGTCCAGAGTCGGTTCAAAGCAGGCCGTCGTCTTGCCTGTAACGGCGTTGGTAATCTGATCCAGTGTCAGGCCTGTTGCCACTTTGGCGGCAACTTTGGCAATGGGATAGCCTGTAGCCTTGGAAGCCAGGGCAGACGAACGGCTGACACGGGGGTTAACTTCGATAACGTAATACTGGTTGGAGTTCGGGTCCAGGGCATACTGAACGTTGCAGCCCCCTTCGATTTTCAGACGGCGGATGATATTCAGCGACGCCGTGCGGAGCATCTGATACTGCAGGTCGTTCAGAGTCTGGCTCGGTGCGACGACGATGGAGTCGCCGGTGTGGACGCCGACAGGGTCGATATTTTCCATGTTGCAGACGATAATGCAGTTGTCTGCTTTATCGCGCATGACTTCGTATTCGATTTCTTTCCAGCCTGCTACAGACCGTTCGACGAGGATCTGGTGAATCGGGCTGAGCTTGAGGCCTCTGGTGGCAATCATGAACAGTTCGTCGTCATCTTTGGCAATACCGCCGCCGGTACCGCCCAGGGTAAAGGCGGGACGGACGATGATAGGATAGCCGATTTTTTCAGCAAAAGCCATAGCCGACGGAACATCTTCAAAAATATCGCTTTCCGGAACAGGCTGGTTAATGTCCTTCATGGCCTTTTTGAACAGTTCCCGGTCTTCTGCTTCTTCAATAGCCGACAAATGGGTTCCCAGCAGTTTGACGTTATATTTGTCCAGAACGCCGGCATTGGCCAGTTCAACGGCCATATTCAGGCCGACCTGACCGCCCAAGGTGGCCAGCAGGCCGTCAGGCCGTTCTTTTTCAATAACTTCCGTTACGTAGTCCAGGGAAATGGGTTCTACATAGACGCGGTCGGCAATATCTTCATCGGTCATGATCGTCGCTGGGTTGCTGTTGATGAGGACGACTTCCAGACCTTCTTCTTTCAGGGCCCGGCAGGCCTGCGTGCCGGCATAGTCAAATTCGGCAGCCTGGCCGATGATGATGGGGCCGGAACCGATAACGAGTACTTTCTTCAATCCTTCTACCATAATTATTTATCCTCCATCATGCTGACAAACTGCGTAAACAGGTACAGGTTATCCGTCGGTCCCGGAGAAGCTTCGGGGTGGTACTGTACGCACATAATCTGCTTATCCGGCACTTCAAAGCCTTCCAGCGTGTTGTCATGGAGATTGCGGTGCGTTACGACGACGTTGTCCGGCAGGGACGCTTCGTCAATAACGTAGCCGTGGTTCTGGGAGGTAATATAGACCCGGTTGGTGCGGACATCCTTGACAGGATGGTTGGAGCCGCGATGGCCGAAGGTCAGTTTGCGGCACTGGCCACCCAGGGACAGGCCCAGGAGCTGCAGTCCCAGGCAGATGCCGAAAATCGGTTTCTTGCCAATGAGTTTCTTTACTTCTTCTGTAATATAGGGAATATCCCGCGGGTCGCCAGGGCCATTGCTGAGGAAAATACCGTCCGGATTGATGGCCAGAACGTCTTCGGCCTTCGTTTCAGCCGGGAAAATGGTCAGGCGGCAGCCGTTGCGCACGAGATCGTGGAGAATATTGGCTTTGGCGCCATAATCCATGACGGCTACGTGATACTTGCCGTCGCCGACATGTTTGATTTCTTTCGTCGTTACCTGACGGACGACCTGCGTTTCCAGAGGCTTGGCCATCAGTTTCTGCACGTCTTCTTCGCTCATCGTTTCCGGCACGATGACGCCTTTCATGACGCCGTGGCTGCGGATAGCCCGCGTAATGGCCCGCGTATCGACGCCGTAGAGGCAGGGAATGTGATGGGCCCGGATGAAGTCAGCAAGAGTTCCTTCGCATTGCCAGTTGCTCGGTTCATCACAGAGTTCGCTTACGACAAAGCCGGCAGCATAGGGCCGGTCGGCCTGGTCGATTTCATGAAATACGCCGTAGTTGCCAATGAGCGGATAGGTCATGGTAATAATCTGGCCGGCATAGGACGGATCTGTAAAGGTTTCTTCATAGCCCGTCATGCCTGTATTAAATACGACTTCACCAACAGCCGGTTCATCCATCAGCATGGTACCGTAAAATTTCTGTCCATTCTCTAGCAGGAGAATTCCTTTCATCGTAAGACCTCCCCGTCTTTCATCACTACGTCGCCATTTACAATGGTGGCGGCAGCTTTTCCCTTGAATATCATTTCGTCAAACGGCGACATTTTGCATTTTGAGTAAAAGGCACTGGCGTCAACAGCCCATTCTGTATCCAGATCCAGTACGGTCAGGTCGGCGTCTTTGCCCGGCGCAATGACGCCGGCATCGAGGCCGAGAATCCGGGCCGGTGCGACAGACATAGCCTGTACGATAGCCGGCAGATCCATAATTCCCTGGTGGTACATGTAAGTCAGAATGGCGCCAACGCTTGTTTCCAGGCCGACGAAGCCGCTGGGAGCCAGGTTGAATTCCTGATCTTTTTCTTCCCATTCGTGAGGCGCATGGTCCGTGACGATGGCGTCGATAGTGCCGTCTTTCAGGCCTTCCACGCAGGCTGCCCGGTGTTCTTCCGAGCGGATAGGCGGATTCATTTTGAACCGCGTGTCATAGGTACGCAGGGCTTCATCGGTGAAAATGAGGTGCTGCGGCGTTACTTCTGCCGTAACCTGAACGCCCCGGGCCTTGGCCTGGCGTACCAGTTCGACGGCGTTTTTCGTGCTGATATGGGCAATGTGCACCGGCGTTCTCGTCGCTTCGGCCAGGAAAATATCGCGGGCAACTGCAATGTCTTCAGCTACGGCTGGCCGGCCTTTGAGGCCCAGTTCATTGGAAACGACGCCTTCGTGCATCTGGCCGCCCCGGACCAGATTGGAGTCTTCACAGTGTTCGATAATTACTTTATGGAACATGCTGGCATATTCCATGGCTTTGCGCATGAAATCGGCATTGTCAATATAGTGGCCGTCATCGGAAAAGGCCGCTACCCCTTCTTTGGCCATGGCGCCCAGAGCTGCCAGTTCCTGGCCTTCCTGATTTTTGGAAACAGCGCCGATAAGTTCCACCTTTACTACGCCTTCTCTGGCAATGCGGTATTTCATGCCGTCGACAACGATGGCGCTGTCAATGACCGGTTTCGTATTGGGCATGGTCGCTACGCGGGTAATGCCGCCGGCAGCAGCTGCGCGCGTACCGGAAGCAATCGTTTCCTTGCCGGACTGTCCAGGCTGGCGGAGATGGACATGCATATCAATAAAGCCGGGCGCTACGACCTTGCCCGTCGCATCCAGCACTTCTGCACCGGCTGCGGAAAGGTTTTTGCCTACTTCTTTTATCTTGCCATTTTCAATGAGAATATCGCACAGTTCGTCCTGGTTCATCGCCGGATTTACGACTCTGCCGCCTTTAACGAGTAATGTCAACGTCATCGCCTCCCATAATTGTCAGATATAATACAGCCATACGGACGGACACACCGTTCTTGACCTGTTCCTGAATGGACGAGCAGGCACTGTAACACGTATCCGTATCAATTTCTATTCCCCGGTTCATCGGGCCCGGATGAAGGACGAGGACGTCCTTTTTCGCCAGAGCCAGGCGCTTCTGATTAATGCCGAAGAGGGCATTGTATTCGCCGGCACTGGGGAAGAAGCCGATGCCCTGCCGTTCTTTCTGAATGCGCAGGACATTGACGACGTCTGCATCCTGAATCGCTTCTTCCAGATTGTAGTGAATGGTCACACCCATGGAAGCCAGTTCGGGCTGCAGCAGGGTCCGCGGGCCGACGAGATGGACCTGCGCCCCCATCTTCTGCAGGCCGTAAATATTGGAACGGGCAACGCGGCCGTGGTCGATGTCGCCAACAATGACCACTTTCAGGCCGTCTACGTGACCTTTTACTTCCTGAATGGTAAACAGGTCGAGAAGTCCCTGCGTCGGATGGGCATGAGCGCCGTCACCGGCATTGATAATGACAGGGGATACGCATGTTGCAGCAAACCACGGTGATCCTTCCTGTTTCTGCCGCATAACAATAGCATCGACGCCCATAGCCGTGACGGTCAGCAAGGTGTCGCGGAAGCTTTCCCCTTTCTGAATGGAACTGCCGCGGGGCGTAAAATTGATGACATCGGCACCCAGGTATTTTGCTGCCATTTCAAAAGAACCGCGCGTCCGCGTACTCGGTTCCCAGAACATGTTGACAACAGATTTTCCTTTGAGGAGCGACAACTTTTTATTATCGCTGTTGACGACGGTTTTCATCTTCTTTGCTACGTGCAGGATCATTTCGATTTCTTCTCTCGACAGGTCCTGCAGCCCTAACAGGTTCTTGCCCTGAATGCTAGCCATTGACATCCTCCTTATATAACAAAAGACCTTTGCCCAAAGGCAAAGGTCATATCATAAGCATGGCAAAATATGTCCCTTCTTAGCCTCTCTGGACTACGTTAAAGGTACAACATTACTCTTCCAATCTGCGCAGCCTCACAGGACTGCCGTCATATTCTTTATCTATTTTATATAGATGGCGGCGTAAAGTCAAGCAGTTTTTCCGCAGGCACGGCAATTCCTGCCGACTTCACCGTAACCGATATGGCATAGAAAAACAGGGGATATACAAAAAATGCACAGCCTGACGGAAAACTCAGGCTGTGCGCTGCAAAGATTTTAAAAATTAAAGAACGACGGAGACTGTTCCGATTCCGGCAAAACCGGCAGTCCTGCGGGCTCAGGCTGGATAATCATGAATACCAGCGCCGCCAGAACGGCGAGGCTCAGCGTCACATAGGAGAACTTGCCTTTGGAACCGTGGACATAGATGCCGAAGAAGCGGATGCCTACAGCGGCGCCAACAGTCGTAAACAGAGCGCTGAGGGGAAAATACCGGTATAACGCATAGGCGGCGACGAGGGCCACCATGATGGCCGTATGCATGACGATGGAATAGCTCTGCGACAGAGGCGACGGATTGGAGCGCTTCATGGCCTGCAGCCAGTCGCTGGTATCAAAACCGCACACCCCTGCAAAGAACGCCGCTGCATAGAGGATTTTATCCCAGGCGCCCGTCCATTTCCGCCGGTCGCCGGCCAGCCACATCAGGACGGAAAAGGCCAGAATGACCATGCCGGAAACGGCATAGTAATAGGTTTCGGAAATAAGCGGAACCAGGGCTACGCCGACGACGGCACAAAGGCTGGCAATGACACACATCTGCACGATCTTTCCCTTTGCCGGCCGTGTTTTCGCATCCATTTCCCGGTACTGGCGGGCAAAAATTTCCATCAGAAAGACGATGATAAAGAAGATAATGCCGGCAAATGGGCTGAGCGCTGCCAGAACGACTGTAATTGCCACGGGGATGATAAAGCGAACACCTGGAAAGAAGGTGAAGTTTTTCATATTCATGGCATGTTCCTGGGAATAGGTCGTAAAAAAGGTAAAGGCATTGAACAGAAGCATGGCCACTATTGCTTCGCCTGGCCGGGCTCCCAGATACAGGAACAGCATGAGCATGCACATGCTCATATTTACGCCGGTAAACCGGGAAAACAGGGCGCCAAGGAGGCCGATACCCAAAAACGGGCCAATTGCTGATAAAAATTCCATACTATCTCTCCCTGCGGCTTATTTCAAATGATGACTGCCCCGTTCCGTCATGGGAACGCCTTCTTTGCACAGCGGGCACTGGTCGGGCTGATAGGTCGGCACGGTCAGATGCAGAAGGGCCTGGACTTTATCTTTGGGCACGCCAAATTCTGCCTTGCCGCCGCTGCGGTCGACGAGAAGGCCGACACCGACGATGACGCCGCCGGCTTTTTTCACGACGTTGACTACTTCCTGGACAGAGCCGCCAGTGGTCACAATATCTTCCACAATGAGGACCCGTTCACCCGGTTCGATACGGAAGCCGCGGCGCAGGGTCATAACGCCTTTTTCCCGTTCCGTAAAGATAGCCCGCGTTCCCAGAGCCTTACCTACTTCATGAGCCAGGAGAATGCCGCCGGTCATGGGACCTATAACGGTCTGCACGTTCTGATCTTTAAACCGTTCTGCCAGTTCTTTGCACAGCTTTTCCGTATATTCCGGATGCTGGAGGACGTTGAATTTTTCTACATACAGCGGGCTGTGAAGGCCTGAGGTCAACAGGAAATGTCCTTCCAGCACGGCTTTGGTGTCTACTAAGAGCTGTTTTACTTCTGCTTCTGTCATCATCGCTTTTATACCTCCTGAATTTCTGCCAAAATCTTTTCTGCCGCTTCCCGCGGATCTTCTGCCTTGGTAATAGGCCGGCCAATAACCAGATGAGATGCGCCGTCCCGCAGGGCTTCAGCCGGCGTCGTAAACCGCTTCTGATCGTTTGCAGCGGCAAAGGACGGACGAATCCCCGGCGTAACGATGAGGAAATCCGGACCGTTCAGCTTCCGTACGGCTTTGGCTTCATACGGCGAAGAAACGGTACCGTCTATACCCGATTCTTTTGCCAGCTTTGCCAGGTTCTGCACGGATTCGGCAATGCTATAAGCGCCGCCGATTTCTTTCCACGCTTCTTCATCAATACTGGTCAGAACCGTAACAGCCAGCAGTCTGGGCCGGGAAATGCCAAGCTTAGCCGCTTCGTCGCGGACCGCTTCAGCAGCAGCCATCATCATGGCCCGGCCGCCAGTGCCGTGAATGGTCATGAAATCGGCGCCAAGACGGGTCAGGGCCCGTATGCTCTGGCCAACGGTATTGGGAATGTCGTGAAGTTTCAAGTCAAGAAAAACCTGTTTTCCCTGGTCTTTCAAATATCGTACAGCATCGGGACCGGCACTGTAAAATAATTCCATGCCGACTTTATAAAAAGAAATACTGTCGCCAAGCGTTTCTACAAGCTTTTTCATGTCCGCCAGCGAGTGGACGTCCAAAGCGGTAATAATGCGGCTATCTGCCATTCGTACCCCTCCTCAAGGAAATGTAGGCATATCAAATTTATTATGTCATTTTTTACTGGGTATGTCAATTTTGGTATGCCGCTGACATATGATACAAATTCCGTACTACGGCGAATCCTGTGGTACTATAGCAATAAAAGTGGTATTATAATATG
>NZ_CATWFF010000056.1 GCF_958350005.1 uncultured Megasphaera sp.
GACTATAATATGTTATATTTTTCACATACTTTACTGGTATTTATTCTCTTTCCGAAAAAAAGACGGCCTCAGCAGAGACCGTCTGTATTCCGAATATAGTATTTCTGATTATTTCAATTTTAAATCCAGTGCCGCTTTTACCAGCCCTTTGAACAGGGGATGTGCCTTTGTCGGCCGGGACTTGAATTCCGGATGGAACTGGCAGCCAACAAACCAGGGATGATCTTTCAATTCCACAATTTCCACGAGCCGGTCATCAGGAGACGTGCCGGAGAGAACCAGGCCGGCATTGACCATTTCCGTACGGTACTTGTTGTTGAATTCCCAGCGATGACGATGGCGTTCGTAAATCAGGTGTTCCCCATAGGCTTCGTAAGCTTTCGTACCTTCACTCAGCTTGCACGGATATACGCCCAGGCGCATAGTGCCGCCTTTATCGGAAATATCTACCTGATCCGGCATGAGGTCGATAACCGGGAACTTCGCATCTTCATTAAATTCCGACGACGTAGCACCTTCCAGACCTACGACGTGGCGGGCAAATTCCATAACGGCACACTGCATTCCCAGACACAGGCCCAGATAGGGAATGTTGTGTTCCCGCGCATACTGGACGGCAAGAATCTTTCCTTCTACGCCGCGGTTGCCAAAGCCGCCGGGAACAACGATACCGTCAACGCCTTTAAACACTTCAGCAACATCCACATTGGGATCTTCCAGAGTTTCCGAATCGATCCAGTGAATATTCACTTTCGTCTTGTAGGCAATACCGGCATGGCTCAGTGCCTCAGCAACGCTCAGATAGGCATCATGAAGGGCAACGTATTTGCCGACCAGGGCAATGTCCACTTCCTGTTCCGTATGGTAAATATCGTCGACCATCTGCTTCCATGCTTCCATGTCACAGGGCTTGTCCGGCAGCGCCAGTTTATCCAATACGATCTTGTCCATCCCTTCTTCGGCCAGAAGGAGAGGAACTTCATAAATACTGTTCAGCGTTTTATTTTCAATAACTGCTTCCTTGTCAATATCACAGAACAGGGCCAGCTTTTCTTTCATTTCATCAGACAGAGGCCGTTCTGTACGGCAGACGATAATATCCGGCTGAATGCCAATGCTGCGGAGTTCTTTTACACTGTGCTGGGTCGGCTTCGTTTTCAGTTCGCCGGCAGCACCGATATACGGCACAAGGGTAACGTGAATGTACAGCACATCGTTGCGGCCTACTTCTTTTTTAATCTGCCGGATCGCTTCCAGGAACGGCAGGCTTTCAATATCACCGACAGTACCGCCGATTTCCGTAATGACCACATCGGCATTGTCGTCGTCGCCTACGCGGTATACACGCTGTTTGATTTCATTGGTAATATGGGGAATAACCTGCACCGTATGGCCCAGATAATCGCCGCGCCGTTCTTTCTGCAGTACAGACCAGTAAATCTTGCCAGTCGTTACATTGGAATTCTTGCCCAGACTGATGTCGATAAAGCGTTCATAATGACCTAAATCCAAATCTGTTTCCGTACCGTCGTCTGTGACGAAAACTTCCCCGTGCTGATACGGACTCATCGTACCGGGATCCACATTGATATAAGGGTCAAATTTCTGAATCGTAACCTTGAAGCCGCGATTTTTCAGCAGCCGTCCCAAAGCCGCTGCTGTAATGCCTTTACCCAACGAAGATACAACCCCGCCTGTAACAAATATGTATTTAGCCATAATTCCTCCCTGTCGAGCCTTTCGCTCTTCTATAATACAAGTTATTGTATGAGCTTTATTATATGAACAGTCGTATGTGTTAATTATATTACATTTTTTCCGGAGCAGATACCCCTAAAATAGCCAGACTGTTGGCAATGGTAATGCGTACAGCCGTGACCAGAGCCAGCCGGGCTTTCTGCAGATCCTGATCTTCCTGAATAATGCGGCAGTGATTATAAAAACTGTGGAACAGGCCGGCCAGTTCATGAACATAATGAGCAATGCGGTGCGGTGCCCGTTCGCGGGCAGCCCGTTTGACTTCTTCCGGGAATGCCGCCATTTTCTTGATCAGTTCCAGATCGTAGGAATCTTTCAGTGTATCCCACTTTACGTCATCCCAGCCCGTGTTCCATTCTATTCCGGCTTCATGAGCCTGCCGGTAAATGCTGTAAATCCGGGCATGGGCATACTGAATATAATATACGGGATTTTCATTGCTGTGCGATTTGGCCAGATTCAGGTCAAAATCGAGCTGCGTGTCCAGAGAACGCATAATGAAGAAATACCGGGCTGCATCGGTACCGACTTCTTCAATCAGCTCGTTCAGCGTAATTGCCTGGCCTGTACGTTTGGACATCTTGACAGGCTTGCCGTCCCGGAACAGGCTGACCATCTGCAGCAGCAGCACTTCCAGCTGAGCCGGATCATAGCCAAGAGCTGCAATGGCCGCTTTGACCCGGGCTACATATCCATGGTGATCGGCGCCCCAGATATTGATCATTTTCTTAAAGCCCCGGTCATACTTGTTTTTATGATAGGCAATGTCAGCTGCCAAATAGGTCGGCACGCCGTTATCGCGGATAACGACGCGGTCTTTGTCATCGCCGTAATCGGTGGACTTCAGCCACAGGGCTCCGTCTTTTTCGTAGATTTTTCCGCGCTGTTCCAGTACGCGGCAGACATCTTCAATAGCCTTGGGATGGAGCGTCCGTTCGCTGAACCAGTTGTCATAGGTCACATTGAAATGAGCCAGATCCCGCTTCAGCGCTTTCAGCTTTTCCGCATAAGCCCGGTCTTTAAACAGTTCCAGCCGCTTTGCTTCGTCCATATGGAGGTATTTGTCGCCGTCCTGGTCGATAATAGCCTGGGCCGTTTCAATAATATCGTGTCCATGATAGCCATTTTCCGGAATAGATGACGGCTGGCCCAGCAGTTCCAGATAGCGGGCATTGACAGACGCAGCCAGATTATTCATCTGATTGCCTGCATCATTAATATAGTATTCCGACTGTACATGATAGCCTGCTGCCCGCAGCAAGTTGACCAGCGCACTGCCGTAGGCTGCGCCCCGGCCGTGTCCGACATGAAGAGGACCGGTCGGGTTGGCACTGACATATTCTACCTGTACCGTATCGTCTTCCCGCAGCGGCGCCTTTCCATACTCTGCACCGGCAGCCAGGATATTTTTCAGCGTATCATAAATAATGCCGTGTTTCAAAAAGAAATTGATAAACCCGGCGCCGGCAATATCGGCCCGATCCAGCCAGGGATAGTCCATCTGCGCCACAATGGCTTCGGCAATAGCACGAGGCGCTTTATGAGCAACCCGGGCAGACTGCATGGCAATATTCGTAGCGAAATCACCAAATTCTTTCTGCGGCGGCACTTCCAGGGCAATATCCGGGTAGGTGCCGGCAGGAAGAGAACCGGCGGCAACGGCCTTATCCAACGCCTCAGCAATGCCCTGTTTCAATAATTCCTTCATTTCCATTACAGTTATCCTCCTGCACCGTGATTGTTAATTGGGTATAGTTGGCACCAATACCTTCCAGGTCTACATCATACCCCAGAACGATCGTGCCAATTCCATCGTGAAGACGGACACTACATTCATAAGTCTTTGTCGTTACGTCAAATGCACCTACAGGCGTTTCATACCGCGACCGGGAGACCTTTCCCTTCCGGTATTCCTGGCGCTGATGAATTTTTCCCAGGCGCAGCAGCATGACCGCTTCATCAGGAAGCACCTTGATAACGGTCGTAACACCGGGCATCTCCGTCAGTTCGCTTTCTTCATATACGATATAGCGCGTCCGTTCCTTCGTATAATACTTGCCTTCGGAAATCAGCTCCAGCGTCATTTCCTGCCCGTCGGCATTCCGCTGCGTACTCTTTACCTTTACAATGACAGGCTTCACTGTATCCCTGCCTTTCCTATCACTAATCCAATAGGACTATTATATAACAAGTACTGGGAAAAAGAAATACTTTATTCTGTCATTTCCGTCAGATATTGCCAGTACTTTTTCGGCATATACTGCATGCGCAGCCGTTCATTATGCCGTTCTGCAATAGCAATGGTATCGTAATACCGCTTCCACAGGGACGCAAACTGCTGTTCATCTGCTGATACAGCTATATCTGCCAGGGTCTGGGGAATTTCAACTATCATCGCTTCTCCCTGCCGGTAATACACGCCTAGCTGACGGCGCGTATCATGGAGAACCCATTCTTCTCCGCTCAGGCGGCGGACAAAATGCGGCGCCATCAGGGGGACGACACAGCAAGTCGGCGCCAGCCGACAGTACAGCATGCCTCCGTCCAGTTCTTGAAACCGGGCCAGCCCCAGCAGTTTATGCCGCTCATTGCCGGTCTTCTGCGCCCACTTCCGCACCTCCCACAGGACGGGATCGCTCAGATGAGCACCAAACTGTCCCTGCAGGTGAAAGGCCAGCTGCAAATAGGCCAGAAGTTTTCGTTCCCGCTGCGGCTCTTCGGCCAGAAACCCGTAATATAAAAAGTGAGCCGCTTTCGCGCCGCACTTGGTGCGCAGGCTTTCCAGTATACGGGCCGCCTTGCCTTCGTCCTGACAGACCTGCTTCACAGGACTGAACAAGCTTCCTGTATCGTGACAGCGTATATCATCGACCTGGTCCAGCCCATCGTGCCAGGCATCGAATACAGCAGATAAATAGCCGAAAAAGGAACCATCGTACTGGTATATCATGACGAACCGCCGCCAAACAAATCCATAGGCTCATAAGCAGCTGTCTGTTCCCGCAGAAGCAGCTGCCTGCGAATGAAGGCCGGTTCGCTGGACATCCCGTAAAACCGGCCGTTACAGGTAATAAAATATTTGGCCCGTTTCATGACAATGCCCAGGCGGACAGCTGTATCATAAGAAATCTTTGCGTTCTTCCGGGCAGCACAAATACGCCGGGCTGAAGTAACGCCAATGCCGGGAACGCGCAGAAGCATATGATACGAAGCCCTGTTGATTTCCAGCGGAAATACTTCAGGATGGCGCAGGGCCCAGCAGGCCTTGGGGTCCAGATGAACGTCAAAATCCGGTGCGTCGTCACTCAGAATTTCGTCTGCCGAAAACTGGTAATACCGCAGAAGCCAGTCTGCCTGATACAGCCGGTGTTCCCGCAGCAGCGGCGGTTGGGTGAGGGCCGGAAGATTGGGTCCCGTCATGGCCGGCACATAGGCCGAGTAGTAAACCCGCTTCAGACTGACCTGCCGATACAGAGCTTCACTGAGGCGCAGTATGGTCCGGTCGCTGTCCGGCGTAGCGCCGATAATGAGCTGCGTCGTTTGACCGGCTGGGACGAAAGCCGGAGCCTTGCGACTTTGTTTCCGGTTTTCCCGGCGCTCTTCGATGCCCTGACGAATGGACCGCATAGGCGTAAGAATCCGTTCTTTCGTCTTCTGCGGCGCCAGCAGCTTCAGCCCGGCTGATGACGGCAGTTCAATATTGACGCTCATGCGGTCCACATAGCGGCCCAGTTCCCGAATAAGGCGGCTGTCTGTACCGGGAATTCCCTTCATATGAATATAGCCGTTAAATTTTTTCTCTTCCCGCAGAATTTTCGCCGTGCGAATCAGCAGTTCTGTCGTTTCATCCGGTGAGCGATATACGCCGGAGCTGAGAAACAGTCCTTCAATATAATTGCGCCGGTAAAAAGCAATGGTCAGATCGGCAATTTCTTCAGGCGTAAACAACGCCCGTGCCGTCTCATGGCTGCACCGGTTGACACAGTAGGCGCAGTCGTAGATGCAGTAATTAGTCATCAGAATTTTCAGCAGCGACACGCAGCGGCCATCAGCCGACCAGGTATGACAGATACCGCTGTATGCGCCGTTGCCAATCCCTCCTGGCTGATTCTGACGGCGGCTGCCGCTGGATGAACAAGATACGTCATACTTCGCCGCATCACTTAAGATTGTCAGTTTTTTCTGTATACTTTCCCAATTCACGCTGTATCACCTCGCTGTATGTATCATACCATAAATGCAAGGCATTTTAAACATATGTTCTGTTTAAATGGAAAAATCCATGAAAAAACTGACCTCCCCATGGTTAAATGTTTGGTCTAACAATGAGGGGTCAGCTTACTTGCATCAGCTCTTACAGCTAAACTATCGTATTAATACCAGCGCGTCATAGGCAGATCGTTGTTTATGCCTTTGGTCATGAGAATCTGATGGAGGTCGATGTTGCCGATATAGAAGGATACGGCACAACCGCAGAGATACAGATCCCACATGCGGACAAATTCTTCTCCTCTGGCCGCTTTTACCTGATCGCGGACGTTCTGGAAGTTGTTGTACCAGCACATGAGAGTTTTATAGTAATGGCGGCGCAGGCTTTCGACGTCAATAACCCGGAAATCATAGTCATAAGCCCGGTCAATAATTTCCCGCAGCGATGGCAGCGTGCCACCTGGGAAAATATATTTGCGCATCCACGGATTGCCTACGCTTTCATCAAGGCCGCTGATATAATGCAGCAGGAACAGGCCGCCTTCTTTCAGCAGATGACTGGCTGTTTCCATATACAGGGAATAGTTGGACCGGCCTACATGTTCCAGCATGCCGACGCTGACAATGCGGTCATAGGTTTTTCCTTCTGCTTCCAAATCGCGATAGTCAATCAGATCGATCTGAACCTGCCCCTGCAGTCCCAGCTTTTCAATCCGTTCCTGCCCTTTTTTCCACTGTTCCTTGCTCAGCGTGCATCCATATCCTTTTACGCCATAGGTCTTAGCTGCTTCAATGAGCAAATAGCCCCAGCCGCAGCCAATGTCAAGAAGGGTCATGCCTTTTTCCAGATGCAGTTTTTCCAGTATGTAGTGTACTTTCTGATGCTGAGCCTGTTCCAGCGTATCTGTATCATGCTTGAAATAGGCGCACGAATAGCTCATAGACGGATCGAGCCACAGTTTGTAGAAATCGTTGCCCAGGTCATAGTGAGATGAAACCTGCTGTTTTTGGCAGGCTTTGGATTCCGGCGTATGCAGCAGCCGGCCCAGAGCGCTTTTATCCAGAGAAAACTGGCTGCTCTGGCTCAAAAAGCATTTCAGCGCCGTGAACAGATCGCCTTCAATGGTCAGATCGCCGCGCATATACGCTTCGCCCATGGCCAGGGATGTGGAATTGAGCAGTTCCCGTTTGGGAATATCTTTGTTGACAGATACTGTAAATAACGGCGTACCTTCGCCAATGGTATAGGTTTTCCCGTGAAGAATAACATTGAAGCACTGCTTGTCAAATCGATGTAAATAATGAACAAAAAAAGTATCTAAGATATGCATGTTCGTTCCTCCTATGTTTTACTATGCATTCCCGAAGTGATGGACTACATTTTCCAGTACCATCATGGTCGTGACAGAACCGACGCCGCCTGGTACCGGCGTAATGGCTCCGGCAACAGCTGCGGCCTCGTCAAAAGCCACATCCCCTACGGTTTTGCCATCGACGCGGTTAATGCCTACATCAATGACAGTAGCACCGGGCCGGATCATAGAGCCAGTGATCAGCCCGGCCCGGCCGGCAGCGGCAATGACAATGTCAGCCTGTCGGACAACAGCCGGCAAATCGGCAGTCCGGGAATGGCATATCGTCACAGTAGCATGGCGATTCAGACATAACTGGGCTACCGGCTTGCCGACTACATTACTCCGGCCAATAATGACCACATGTTTTCCTGCCAGTTCAATATGGTAGTAATCCAATATGGCCATAACTGCCTGCGGCGTACAGGGCACAAAGGCCGGACGACCTGTAAACAGGCGGGCTACATTGCTGTCGGTCAGGCCGTCCACATCTTTTTCGGGACAGATCTTGTTGATAATGCGCTGACTGTCCAGATGTGCAGGCAAAGGCATCATCAGCAGGATGCCGGCTATCTGCCGGTTCTGATTCAGCGATTCTATAAGGGCCGTAACGTCTTCCTCACTTGCCTCGCCGCCTTTTTGATATATCGCCGCCGTCAGGCCCACAGAGGCTGCTGTCTTCTGCATGGACTTGGCATACATAGCCGACGGTTTATCATCACCGACGACAACGATTGCCAGCTCGGGGCACTGATCGCGCTGCGTCACTGCCGCCAGCTTCTGAGCGATACGCTCCCGATAGAAGGCGGCTACTTTTTTACCATCTAATAGTATCATCTATACATCCTTTCTGTTACCGCAAAAAGGTAACGGTCACTGTACTGCCAGGAGAGGCATACGTATCAGCCTGAGGCTGCTGATATACAGCCAGACCTGTACCGACAGGCACAAATCCCAGGCCAGCCTCATCGAGCCAGTCATTTACTTCACGAGTACTCCAGCCCAGAAAAGACGGCATGCGAATGCCTTCTGCCGTATGCTGAACGGGAGGTATGTGTTTGGGCGGCTTCAGCGCTGTCATCTCCTGCGGAACCGGAAGATCCTGCGCCGCAGGAAGAGTAGGCCGAATGCCCTTGATGCGGACAATTTGCGTCATCATTTCTTTAAAAACCGGCGCCGCTACTTGTGCACCATAATATACGCCATTGGGATTGTCAACGACAATGAGAACGACATACTGAGGATCTTCCAACGGACCAAAGCCAATGAAGGAAGCAATATACTGCCCCTCCGAATAGCCGCCGGCTTCCGGATCCAGCCGCTGGGCTGTCCCCGTTTTTCCGCTGAACTGGTATCCTTCTACTTTGGCATTCTGTCCGCCGCCGGAATTTACTTCTTCTGACAGAATCTGGCTAATGCGCCTGGCCGTTTCTTCCCGGATCGGCTGCCCTACTTCTTTCGGCTCTGTTTTTTCATATACAGAGCCATCGGGATTATCTATTTCTTTAATGACAAAAGGCTTCATCATATGGCCGCCATTGGCAATGGCCCCAAAGGCCTGCACCATCTGCAGGGGCGTTACGGCAATACTCTGCCCAAAAGACATGGTCGCTTCATCGACATGACTCATCGTCTCCGGATCAAATAAAATACCTTCTCCTTCGCCAGGCAGCTCGATGTTAGTCGGTTTGCCAAAGCCAAATCGCTTGGCATATTCCGTCATCGTCTGGCCGCCCGTAGTCAGTCCCAACTCTACCATGCCTGTATTAATCGAAAATTTGAGTATGTCTTTCAGCGTTACATTCCCCAATCCTCGATTATCCCAGTTATAAATGGTCCGGTCTTCTACCTGAATATAGCCGGTATCATGATATACCCGGTTAATATCCCATTTTCCGGAGTCAACGGCTGCAGCGGCAACGATCGGCTTAAACGTGGATCCCGGTTCGTATATATTGACGACAGCCCGGTTTGTATACTGGGCGGGACTGCCCTTGCCGTATTCATTGGGATCAAAGCCGGGCCGGCTGGCCATGGCCAGGATTTCACCGGTTTTCGGATTCATGACGATAATAGCTGCACCAGTCGGCTTACTGCGTGTCATAATGCCGTCCAGGCTGCGTTCGGCAACAAACTGAATCGTACTGTCAATCGTAAGCTGAACAGAGCGCTGCTTTTCCGGCAGAATCTGTTTCAGCGCCGAATCAAAAATAGGAATATTATTATGATCCGTCCTGAGCCGCAGCATCTGCGTCGTACCGCGAATCTCATCATCCAGTACGTGTTCAATGCCGTCCAGTCCTTCGTCATTTTCGCCGACAAAGCCGATCAGCTGGGCAGCCATTCCCTTGTTGGGATAAAATCGATGATTTTCATCAATAAATACGACTCCCTGTATCTTCTGCTGATCGAGAATCTGCTGCAGCTCTTCATATTTTTTATGTTCTACTGCCCGGTCCAGCCACACAAAAGCCGTATTGCGGGACAGCCGTTCCTGTATGTCCTCTTCCTTAAGCCGCACATAAGGCGCCAAAATTTTTGCTACTTCTGCAGGCGGTTTATTCAGCATCGTCGGATCGGCATAGAGAGATTTGGCCATTTCACTGATAGCCAGTACATGCCCGTTGCGGTCCATAATCGTTCCCCGCGGCGACTGCAGCTTCCGGTCCGCTTCACTTTGACTTTCAATCTGACTGGCCAGCCACTGAGCCTGAACAACCTGAAGATAAATCAGCCGGCCCGTAATGACGAGACATAAAAAAAATAATCCGGCTATGATCTTGCCCATGCGGCGTTTAATTCCCTTTACAGTCAACGCTTGTTTATGTACGGTCATGGCAGTCTCCCCGCTGGCGTTCCATCCATTTTCTGGCAGCAGCAGCCAGAATATCGCTGTCATTATCCAGATTTTGATTCTGGACGCGCGTAAGCAGAATTCGCAGGCATTCTCCCGTTCGGGTGCCGCACACTTCAGGTACGCGGCGATCATAGGACAGATCTTTCGTACTGACCGGCATCTGCCGGGCCATGTCGGCCATATAGGCGCCGAACGAAGAGGTGCCTTCTGTACTGGCATCAGCATGGCCGCATCCCCGTATATCCGCACAGGCCAGGGCCGTCGCCTGCTGTACCGCTTCTACCAGTTCGTCAGTCCGGCGAAAAGGTCCTTCCAAGGCTTCATGGCGCAGCCATTTCAGTACATCGCCCTGACCGGTATTGGCAAAGTAGTGAAATTTCATATGAGTTTTCACAAGCCAGGCAATGCGCTCGGCAAAGGGCGGCCTTTTCTGCCAGCGCAGCAAAATCTGCCGTGCCATGTCGGCTCCTTTCGCATCGTGCCCATAATCGGTATACCGCCCGTCTTTTCGGCCCCGTATCCCTGGCAGTCCTTTGGCAATATCATGGAAGAGAGCTGCATAGCGAAGGAGCAGATCTGGCGGCGTATTGGCAACGACAGCCAGCGTATGAAACCAGGCATCAAACAGGTGAAATGGTTTGGACTGTGGCGTCTGAGGCAAATGGCTGCATTCCGGCAAAATGGGAACTTCATGGTACTGGCCATTTTCTTTGCGCCGGCAACAGCAGGCACCCAAGCCAGACCGGACCAGCAAATCCAGCCCTTTATAGGCAGCCGGTGTAGTCATGAGGCGATCTATTTCGCGGACTACCCGCTCTACAGACAGTCCGGCGACACGGGAAAAAGCATCAGGCATAGCCCGGGTCAGTTCTTTTGCCGGCAGAAAGTCGAGCTGGCCGACAAACCGACAGGCCCGAAACAGCCGCAGCGCATCTTCCTGAAAGCGCTGATGCGGATCGCCTACGGTTACCAGCCGTTTGCGCCGTATATCACGCTGACCGCCGGTATAATCATAGACATGTCCGTCTGCATCCATGGCCAGAGCATTGACGGTAAAATCCCGGCGCAGCACATCTTCCCGCAGGGTCTGGGCATACCATACGGTCTCCGGCCGGTGACTGTCTTTCCCGTACGCTTCTCCGCGGAACGACGCAGTCTCTACGGTCATGCCGTCTACGACCAAAACGACGATGCCAAATTGTTCTCCCTGAATTTCCACCGTATGCCAGCCCTGTTTGGCTGCGACGGCATGGATTTCTTCCGGACGGGCCGATGTCGTTACATCATAATCATGAGGAACTCGCTTCATCAGCAGGTCCCGTACAGCGCCGCCAACAATATATGCTTCATATCCTTCGTCGTTCAGCGCAGTTACTATGCGCCGTACAATCGCATCCACTTCGGCAGATTCTCCTTTATAT
>NZ_CATWFF010000057.1 GCF_958350005.1 uncultured Megasphaera sp.
GTGTAGAAACACAGTTAGTATACAAACAAGAATGAACCGTTCATAAAATGACAGTAACGGGCAGAGACTTTTAATTAGAGAAAAGACGATGTTCCCATATTGTGAAATGGGAAGATACCATGGTATAATATATAACTATTGTGACAGTGTATAATGGAGGTGCAGTAATGGCAACAGTTCAGGAAAAAATTGCCCAGTTCCATGAAAAGCTCGCAAAGATTGAAATGGGCGGCGGACAGGCAAAAATTGATAAACAGCATAGCCAGGGAAAAATGACGGCCCGGGAACGGCTGACAAAGTTATTTGATGCAGGAAGCTTTACGGAAATCAGTCAGTTTATCCGGCATCGGTGTACCAACTTTGACATGCAGAAAAAAGAGATTCCCGGTGATGGTGTCGTAACAGGATACGGTACGATTCACGGCCGCCTCGTCTATGCTTATGCAGAAGACTTTACGGTAGAAGGTGGGTCTCTTGGCGAAATGCATGCTCATAAGATTTGCCAGGTCCAGGAAATGGCCCTGAAAATGGGGGCGCCCATTATTGGCATTAATGATTCCGGCGGTGCCCGTATTCAGGAAGGGGTAGATGCCCTGTCCGGCTTTGGCCGTATTTTTATGAACAACACATCGGCTTCCGGCGTCATTCCGCAGATTTCCGTCATTATGGGACCCTGTGCCGGCGGCGCCGTGTACAGCCCGGCACTGACCGATTTTATTTTTATGGTTAAAAATACGTCCAATATGTTTATTACCGGTCCGGCTGTTATTAAATCGGTTACGGCTGAAGAAGTATCGGCAGAGGAATTAGGTGGTGCAGTGACCCATAATTCTGTATCTGGCGTCGCTCATTTTGCCTGCGAAAATGAAGACGACTGCATTGAAAAAATCAAGGCACTCCTTGATTTCCTGCCCAGCAATAATATGGATGACAGCCCTATTGCCGATACGGACGACGATCCGCAGCGCCAGGATGAACAACTGAATTCCATCATTCCGGACAACAGCAATAAGCCTTATGATATGCTCGACGTTATTCGGGCCTGTGTCGATGACGGAAACGTATATGAAGTACTGGAAAACTATGCCATGAATATGATTACCTGCTTTGCCCGCTTTGACGGCCAGACTGTAGGTATTATTGCCAATCAGCCAAAATTCCTGGCTGGCTGCCTGGATATTAACGCCTCCGATAAGGCGGCGCGGTTTATCCGCTTCTGCGACAGTTTCAATATTCCTTTAGTTACGTTCGTTGACGTGCCGGGATTCCTGCCGGGGACGACCCAGGAATTTGGCGGTATTATCCGTCATGGCGCAAAGATGCTGTATGCTTATTGTGAAGCGACAGTTCCCAAAATTACGGTTGTTACGCGCAAAGCCTATGGCGGAGCGTATATTGCCATGTGCTGCCGTCAGCTCGGCGCCGATATGGTATTTGCCTGGCCTACGGCAGAAATCGCTGTCATGGGTCCCGATGGGGCAGCCAATATTATCTTTAAGCGCGATCCGGAAAAAGAAAAGAAGAAACAGGAATATATTGAAGAATTTTCTACGCCTTATAAAGCGGCTGAACATGGGTATGTGGACTGCATTATTGAACCGAAAGAAACCCGTCCCCGCATTATTAATGCGCTGGCAATGCTGTACAGCAAGCGTGAAGACCGGCCGTCCAAAAAGCATGGCAACATGCCGTTGTAAGGGGAGGAATTAGGGTATGGATATGGAAGTAGCGGCATTTGTCATTGTGGCAGTCGGTGTGTTTTTTGTCTGGAAGCAGACAAATCGTCGGTTTGAAGAGATGGAACAGACCATTGCCTCGCTAAGACGCGATAATGAAGCGCTGCAGAAACGTATGGAACAGGAAGTTCAGGAAGCGGCAGCTTCTGAACCGGCTGCAGCTCCGGCAGCTATGTCAGAAGAACCGGCCGCAGAACCTCGTCCTATGGTGCCGGTCGGTTCCCGTCAGCCCGTTGTGGTAGCACCGCGTCCCATGGTTGCCATAGAAACTCCGGCGCAGGACAAGTCTGCAGAAGCGGAGTTGGATCCTGAAGTGGTTGCTGTGATCATGGCTGCTGTTGCGGCCTGTGGCTATTCGCCGGCAGCAATACGCTCGATTCGGCCGCAGAAGCAGTCTGTATCGCAGTGGGTTCTGGCAGGACGATTAGCACGTATGAGACAATAAGTTGATAGATAAGTTTTGTCTGGAGGATAAAATCGTATGAAACAATTTAAAATTACTGTAAATGGAAAGACCTATGATGTATCCGTAGAAGAGATGAATGTGTCGTCTCCTGCCGCAGCACCGGCTCCGGCAGCTGCTCCCACGCCTGCACCGGCAGCACCGTCGGCACCGGCAACACCAGCAGCTCCTGCACCGGCTCCCAAGGCTCCTGTATCTTCCGCAGCAGATACGCCGGCCGTGTATGGTCCTATTCCGGAAGGTGCCATTGTCGTCAAAGCACCTATGCCGGGAAAAATTTCGGCCATTAAAGCAGAAGTTGGCGCATCCCTTACACGGGGCGATGTCCTGCTGGTACTGGAAGCGATGAAGATGCAGAATGACATTACGGCTACGGCTGACGGTACGCTCCATGAAGTACGTGTTGCTGTCGGCGATAACGTCAAGACTGGCGATATACTGGCTGTTATTACAAAATAATGTGAAACGGAATGAACTGCTGAAAAAGTTGGAAGCCCTCTTTTTCGGCAGTTTTTTATGTCCTGTTATCGAGTATGTATGCCGATCTATGGGATGCCGCTTTTCACGACTGGGCCCATATACGAGAATATCATCATAACAGGAAAGAGTCTCCGTGCAGTTGTATCCCCATAGGGGGCTTGTGAGCTTATGGGAGATACGATATACTGTACATATTGTATTTTATTGAGGCACAGGAAGAAGGGGTACGCAGTGAAACGAACACAATGGGCCCGTACGATATGGGGGAAAGGGCTGTTGTTTATGGTCACCATGTTTCTCCTGTCTGCGGCAGTATTTTATATTTCTTCCTATGCACCAGGCGATCCGCTGCAGGCATTTTATGGCGAACGGATAGAACGGATGTCCGCCGAGGAGCTGGCGGCAGCCCGGCAGCGACTGGGTCTTGATGGGCCCGTATATGTGCGATATGCTTCGTGGCTGTATTTGGCGCTGCATGGCGAATTCGGCATGTCTCTCCTGTATCGGGAACCAGCAGTCGACGTCATCCGGGATTATGCAGGCAATACGCTGATACTGGGGACGGTGTCGTACGTACTGGTTTTCCTGTTAGCCGTAGTGCTGGCACTGGTTTGTGTACTTCATGAAGATACGTGGATCGACACGGTTATTTGTAAAGCCGGCACAATTCTGTATTATATACCGGCATTTTGGCTGGGATTGCTGCTTATTTTAGTGTTTAACGTCAATGCTGGCTGGCTGCCGGGCAGCGGTGCCTACGATCCTGGCAGATCCGGCGATATTGTGAATCGAATAGAACATCTTATCTTGCCGGGAATCGTCATGATTTCCAGTCACGTCTGGTATTATGCATATATTATTCGCAATAAGATGTTACAAGAGGCTCGTCAGGAATATGTTTTTCTTGCCAAGATTAAAGGACTGCGGCGCTGGCAGGTAGCCTGCCGCCATTGCCTGCGCAATACGGCACCGACCATTGTCAGCATCATGGCCATTTCGGTTAACCATATTTTAGGCGGCACCTATGTCATTGAAGCGGTATTTTCCTATCCCGGCATAGGAGCGATTGCTGTAGAAAGCGCGAAAGGTCACGACTATAATCTGCTTATGCTCATCGTCATGGTGACAGGTATGTTCGTCATTTTATCGGGGCTGGTTGCACAGGCTGTGAATGAACGGCTCGATGGACGAATGAAAGCAAACGGGGAGGATCGAGTATGATGCAGCAAGAAAATCCTTTTCGCATCGTGGGACCAGGAAAGAGAGCCATACAGCGGCCGTGCCGCCGTTCATGGCGGGAAAGGACA
Source organism: uncultured Megasphaera sp. (assembly GCF_958350005.1). Classification (GTDB taxonomy): domain Bacteria; phylum Bacillota; class Negativicutes; order Veillonellales; family Megasphaeraceae; genus Megasphaera. The sequence continues at coordinate 3,987 of NZ_CATWFF010000057.1, forward strand.
GGCCATATACCGGTTATTTCTCTCTTTTTTCTGGTTTGTATTATCAGCGGCTGTGTATTGGCACCAGTACTGGCCAATCACGATCCGACGCAGTTTTATTTGCAGCACTTAAACCAGCCGCCAGACAGTGAATTTTATTTTGGCACCGATAGTTTGGGGCGGGATATTTACTCTATTATCTGGTATGGCGGCCGCATATCGTTGACAGTCGGTGTGCTGAGCATGATTGTTTCCGCTTGTATCGGCATCAGTTACGGCTGTTTAAGTGGAACGGCACCGGAATGGGCGGACATGCTGCTCATGCGGCTGGCCGAACTCCTGAGCAGTATACCGGGAATTTTGCTGCTCCTGTTGCTGATGGCCTTTGTTCCCAATCCCGATGTTCTGTCTATTTCCGCACTCATCGGCGTGACGATGTGGATGAATCTGGCTCGTATGGTGCGCAGTGAAGTACGGCAAATCCGAAACAGTGAGTATGTGCTGGCATCGCGCAGCATGGGCGGCGGGTTCTGGCATATACTGTGGTATCACCTGATTCCCAACACCGTGTCGGCCTTGTTGTTCATGATTATATCCATGATGGGAAAGGCTATGATGACAGAGGCAACCTTGAGCTTTCTGGGATTAGGCCTGCCTGTGGGGATTGTTTCGTGGGGCACCATGCTGTCGCTGGCAAATCGGGCGTTACTGACCAACTCCTGGTGGGTCATCCTGATTCCCGGGGCATTTTTAATCATAACCCTCATATGCGTCACGTCAGCAGGCGATATGCTGCGCAAAGAAAAGCAGCAGGGATGCAGTAATTTATAAAGGGTTGTAGTGAGTAAAAAGAGAAAGGATGAAAACATGAATAGAACATTTTCTGTTTTAAAACGACTAGGCTGTGCCGCCCTTGTCTGTTGTATGCTGGTACTGGCCGGATGCGGAGGGAATACGGCCGGCGGTGATGCCAGGGATGGAAAAGTACTGACCTATGCCAGCCCTGATTATACGACGATTAATTCCCTGTTAAATACGCACGATGAACTGCCGAATATTATTTTTTCCGGACTTATGACCTATGATGCCAAGGGAAATCCTATTCCTGATCTGGCTGAATCGTATGAGTTTAATCAGGATACGCTGACCTATACGTTTCATCTGCGCGATGGCGTTACCTGGCATGATGGCCAGCCTTTTACGGCGGCTGATGTCAAATTTACGCTGGATACGCTGACGCATAATAAAGACCTGGAAGCGTCTATTACGGACAATTACAAGGAAATCCAGTCCGTTGCCACGCCAGATGACAAAACCGTCATTATTACGCTGTCGGCACCCAATGCAGCCATGCTGAATTACCTGACCATTGGCATACTGCCGAAGCATCTGCTGGAAGGCAAGGACATTATGACCGATTCCTTTAATCAGCATCCTGTCGGTACCGGACGGTATCAGTTTGTCAGCTGGGATAAAGGGCAGTCCATTATTGTTAAAAAGAACCCCAAATTCTATGGGAAAATGCCGAAAATCGACGAGATCATTTTCAAGATTATTCCTGATGAAAATGCCAAGGCAGCACAGGTTAAATCTGGCGGCGTCGATTTAGCCTGGCTCAACGCGCAGAATGCCGCTTCCTTCCGAAATGACAGCAAGTTTGCCGTATATGATTTCAAAACAGCCGATTACCGGGCTATTGCACCGAATTTCAAAGTACCGTTCTGGCAGAAGCACCGCGAACTGATTCCGCTGCTGGGATATGCTCTGGACAAACAGGCTATTATTGACAGCGTTCTTCAGGGACAGGGGGAAGTTGCGTACAGTCCGCTGCAAATCAATAAGGAATACAACGATCCCAATGTGGAACAGCGGGCGTATAATCCGGAACTGTTTAAACAGAAGATCGAAGCCCTGGGCTGGAAGCTGGGCAGTGACGGCATTTATGAAAAAGACGGAGAAAAGCTGGCCTTCAGTGTAGATACACGGGAATATGAAGAAGAACGGGTCGATATTGCCAATATCGCATCCAGCCAGTTTAAGAAAGTCGGCGTACAGATGGACGTACATATTGTGCCAAAACTGGACTGGAAAACGCTGCAGTCCTTCCTGATCGGGCAGGCAGCACCGTTTGATCCGGATAACGGCACGTATGATTTATTTTATACCGGTGCCAGCGGCAACTACACGGGATACAGCAATGGTGCCGTCGACCAGGCTCTGGCTGCAGCCCGGTCTTCCTATGATCCGGCTGTACGCAAGGCGGCATATAACCAGTTCCAGCAGGCCTGGGCACAGGACCCGGCATACATCATGGTTGCCTACTTAGACGGCAACTATGTGGCCAATAAAAAACTGACCGGCTTGTCGACGGAACGCGTTCTGGGTCATCATGCCGTAGGCGTTATGTGGAATATTGAAGACTGGGATATACAATAAATAAAAAAACATAGACAGACAGCACCGAAAGCCCTGTACAGGGCTTTCGGTATTTCTGTACGGGACAGGATGAGACGATGAAACATACATTACCTTTGGAAATTGAAGATCTGTCACTTTGTTTTGATACGCCGGCAGGCAAGATCGAGGCGCTGCGCCAGGTATCACTGCAGCTTCATGCCGGCGAGATTCTGGTACTGGCCGGTGAATCGGGATGCGGCAAATCTGTGCTGTGCCGCTCGGTGTTGAAACTGCTGCCGCCTTTTGCGCATATTACTGGCGGTGCCATTCGCATTCAGGGACAGGACGTGACGGCTTATACGGAACGGCAGATGGCATCTCTGCGCGGCCGTGTCGTATCTATGGTATTTCAGAATCCGCTGACGACGCTGAATCCGGCAATGACCATGGGGGAACAGCTGCGGGAAGCCCTTAACCGGGATGGCACGCTGAACCGGGCCGAAGCGGATCGGCAGGCTGTTGCGCTGCTGGAGATGGTGGGCATTCATGACGGTGCTTACCGCCTGGGCCAGGTGCCGCAGGCTTTTTCCGGCGGTCAGCGTCAGCGCTGCGCGCTGGCTATTGCCCTGGCGGCGAAACCGGCTGTTCTGCTGGCTGATGAACCGACGACGGCCCTGGATGTAACGGTGCAGGTGCAAATACTGGATGTCCTGCGGGACCTGCGGCGAAAAAAGGGATTATCCATGATCTTTGTCACTCATGATCTGGGCGTGGCAGCCCATCTGGCAGACCGGGTAGGCATTATGTACGCCGGTCGGATTGTAGAAATCGGTACGGCAGAAGAAATCTTTTATGATCCCCGTCATCCTTATACGTGGGGGCTCCTGGCTGCGCTGCCGTCGTACAGCAATGCCGGCAGACTGCAGGCTATTCCCGGCATGCCGCCGGATATGCTCCATCCGCCTAAAGGAGATGCCTTTGCAGAACGCAATGCCTGTGCCCTGGCCATTGATTATGAACAGGAACCGCCCATGTTTTCCATATCACCGACCCATCAGGCGGCAACATGGCTTCTGGATCCGCAGGCGCCGAAGGTAGATCCGCCTGTGTGCATACGAAAGGGGAAATACTGATGAAACCGCCGCTTCTGGAACTGAAAGATATGTGCAAACAGTTTTTGCTGGATGACTGTCATACAATTGATGCATTGCGCCATGTATCCCTGTCTGTCGGGTATGGCGAAACGGTAGGCCTCATTGGCGAATCAGGGTGCGGCAAATCGACGCTGGCCCGTATGGCCATGGGGCTGTATACGCCGGATCAGGGCGATGTGTATTTTGAAGGGATGTCCCTCCGGTCCCGACAGGGATTACAGGCGGCGCAGCACGGAATGCACCTGATTTTTCAGGATTCCGATGGCGCCCTGGATCCGCACATGACTTCGGCCCAATCTATTCGGGAAGGGCTGCGCCTTTCCGGTCATGGCAGGGAAGAAGGCCGGCAGATTGATGAACTCCTTCACTGTGTAGGCCTGGAACCGCGCCATGGGCAGGCCTATCCGGCAGAGCTGTCCGGCGGTCAGCGCCAGCGCGTGGCCATTGCCCGCTGTCTGGCCGTAAAGCCCAAGCTGATCATTGCCGATGAACCGATTGCATCATTAGATGTATCCATTCAGGCGCAGATTATCAACCTGCTCATGGATTTACAGGAACAGCAGCACTTTTCCATGCTGTTTATCGCCCATGACCTGGCTGTCGTTCGCCATATCAGTCACCGCGTCGTCGTCATGTATGAAGGGTGCGTTGTGGAAGAAGGCCCGACGGACCGCGTTTTCTCCCATCCCGGCCATGCCTATACCCGGCGGCTGCTGGCTTCCATATTGCGGCCTGATCCGCTGTATGAACGGAATAAGCCTGGTCTGCCGCATATGGACGATGCTGTCATGCTCGGCGGTGAATTACAGGAAATAGAGTCAGGCCATAAGGTACGCTGTTAGCAACTATTTCTTGACTTACCTCCTGATTTCCGGTAGGCTACTAGTAGAACTGCAGGGAGGGATGGAGCAATGAACATTTTAGTGGCAATGGAAGTGGACCGCCGTCACCGGCAATGGCTGCAGGATGCGGCAGGTTCGAACAATATCGTGTTTTACCCTGTACAGGGACCGGTCGATGTCCACATACCGGAAGAAGAACTGGCAGCGGCCGACGTCATCATTGGCAACGTAGCACCAGAGCTGCTCTGTCATGCGGAAAAGCTGCAGTGGCTTCAGCTCAACAGTGCCGGTGCCAATGCCTATTGCCGAGATGGAATTCTGCCGCCTGGTGTGCAGCTTACCAATGCGACTGGTGCCTACGGCCTGGCTATTGCTGAGCACATGATGGGAATGGTGCTGGCTATGATGAAAAAGCTGTACCTCTATTATGATCATCAAAAACAGGCAGAATGGCACGATGAAGGGCCTGTCCGGTCCCTGTACGGCGCGACCGTTCTGGTTATTGGATTTGGCGACATTGGCCGGGAATTTGGCCGCCGCATGAAAGCCATGGGCGCTCATGTCATCGGTATTCGCCGGCGAAGCGGAGTCCTGCCGGCTGAAGCAGACGAAATGGGGACCATGGAGAAGCTCGATTCGTACTTGGCAAAAGCCGATATTGTGGCATCCAGTCTGCCCGACACACCGGCGACGTACCATCTGTATACGAAAGAACGCTTTGCTGCCATGAAGAAAGGTGCTTATTTTCTGAATGTCGGACGGGGAAGCAATGTCGTACAGGATGCACTGTGCGACGCCGTTTGCTCCGGTCATCTGGCCGGTGCTGCCGTCGATGTTACGTCGCCGGAACCACTGCCGCCGGATCACCGAATGTGGCATACGCCGGGAATCTACATTACGCCCCATGTATCAGGAGGCTATCATCTGCAGGAAACGCACGACCGTATCGTCCGCATTGCAGCAGCAAATCTGAAGCGGTTTATACAGGGAGAGCCCCTGGAAAATATAGTAGATCCTGCAACGGGATATAAACGATAAGGCAATGTATATACAGGAGGGGATAGGGATGAATCGGCCGTTATGGAAATATCTGGCTTCACTGGTATTGCTGGGGTCCAATGGCGTCGTAGCTGCGCAGATTTCTCTGGGCAGTACGGATATTGTGCTGCTGCGGGCCCTGTTTGGCCTGCTTGGCCTGCTTTGTGTATGGGGAATGGTGTGCCGCAGGTGGACTTTTTACCGGTATCGCCGGGAACTGGTGTACGTCGTTCTTACTGGCGTAGCGACGGCTGTGAACTGGCTGACCTTGTTTGCTGCCTATCAGATGATGGGCGTCAGTCTGGGGATTATTTTTAACTACTGTGGTCCTGCTGTTGTCATCGCACTGGCACCGGTCATGCTGCACGACCGCTTTACGGCCGTGAAAGGGATTACCCTTTGCTGTGTCATTCTGGGAGTATGCTGCATCAGCGGCCAGGCAGCCGGCGTGAACCTGACTGCAGCCGGCATGGTATATGGTGCCCTGGCTGCCGTGTCTTTTGCCTTCATGATTTTGTTTAATAAAAAAGTGGACCATGTGCCTGGATTGGAACGGGTCATCTTGCAGATGGTCGTTTCTGTTCTGATTATTGGCAGTATGGCCTTGTACAACCATGGCTGGTATATGCCCATTCAGTCTTCTGACTGGCTTCCGGCTATCTGGCTGGGCGTTATGAATACAGGGCTGGCGTACTACCTGTATTTTTCCTGCATGTCCGGCCTGTCTGTGCAGACCATTTCCATTTGCGGGTATTTGGAACCTGTATCGTCTGTATTTTTGTCCATGCTCATACTGCATGAAGTCATGATGCCGGTTCAGTGGGTCGGTGCAGTCCTGATTATTGGCAGTGCCGTATGGAGTGAGTACCGGCAGTCATCACATCCCGTATCGGCATCGTGATCTGACGATGTAGAATAGTAACATAGCCTGTATGACAGGCATACGAAACAGGACTTCTGATTTTGCTGAATCAGAAGTCCTGTTTCATTATATCTTATGGCCGTTTCCGTATGATTGGAATACAGAGTTCATCTGTATTCGTAATTTGGGCACGCCCATTGGTGGCGTTTATCAGGCTTTGTTTTACCGCTTCTGTCTGTTCCTGCGGAATGTGCAGGGTAAAGGTTACCGTGTCGGCAAAGGAGCGGTCGGCAACGGTCAGTCCCTGTTCAGACGTCAGCCGTTCTACTGTACTGACAAAGGAATAGGGGACGCATACCATTACGACATCATGAGGAATATAATCGGCAATTTGTGCTTCTTCCAGAGCCAGTACTACAGCATGACCGTATGCACGGATGAGTCCGCTGGCCCCGAGCTTGACGCCGCCAAAATAACGGGTAACGATGGCAATCGTATTGGTAATGCCCTGTTTTTTTAAAATTTCCAGGATCGGACGCCCTGCCGTACCGGCAGGTTCTCCGTCATCGCTGGATTTTTGTATGCTGCCGCCTGGGCCCAGCTGATAGGCGTAACAGTTGTGACGGGCGTCCCAGTACTGTTTGCGGATGCGTTCCAGGCAGGCAGCGGCTTCGCTTTCGTCGTGTATTTCCTGCAGGGTAGCAATAAACCGTGATTTCTTAATCGTATATTCTGCCGTTCCCTGGCCATATACAGAGGTAATAAAAGAATGCGCCATGAAGAGATTCGTCCTTTTCGTCAGATATTTCTTTTATCATAGCGCATTCTTCTGTATTTGACAAAGCTTTTTTATCTTCCTTATGTTGTGGTGTTTGCATCGTCGACATGCAGCAGTACTTCAATAGCATGCTGCTGTTCTGCCGGAAGAGCGTGGATGGCGCGAATAATCCGGCTGTCTTTTTCGGTAATGGAAGCGCAGTGCTGACAGTCGGCATGGTCTTCTTCCACGCCTTTGCAGAAAATCCCCGGTCTTCCGACTAAAATGCAGATGGGGATTTGAAAGTAATCTGCCATTTTTAATAATACTGAAATATCAGGGGAATACAGTCCCGTTTCCCAGGAATATACGGCTTGTTTAGACATGCCAAATAACGCACCGAATTCGGTTTGCGTTAGTCCTTTCTTTTTGCGGTAAAATCGAATTTCCTGTCCTAATGTCATAATCTTGTGCTCCTATGGCCTTGCAAATAAAACG